>JAYVMM010000316.1:0-10944 GCA_043758975.1 Planctomycetota bacterium
GCGCGCCCGCGCTCGACCTCGCCGGCGAGCTGCTTGATCTCGGCGATCGGCGGCAGCTTGGACGGTCCAGGCGGCGGCTCGGGGCTGACCGCCGGCACCAGCTTGACGGTGTCGGGATCGTAGAGCCCGCGCGCCTTCATCTCCGCCGCGAGGCCGAAATCCTTCCAGTCGTTGTTCTTGCGGTTGAATAGCCACCAGGTGGCCTGGGCCACGTTGGGGAAGTCCTTGACCAAGGCGATGTCGACCATCGCCTTGGCGGCGTCCGCGGTCTTGATGAAGGCGATGGAGTCCATCGCCAGCCGGCGCTGGTTGGGGGAGACCTGGGGGTTGAGCGCGCGCGCCTTGAGGTCGGCGACGGCGTCGGGCGAACCGAGACGCCAGGCGATGCGCGCGAAGGCATCGCTCCACGAGGCCGGCGAGGAACCCATCGCAGTCGACACCGCGGAAAACACCTCGCGCTCCTTGCCCTGGCAGCCGATGCCGAAGGCCTCGAGGTAGGCACGGTCGACGCCATCGTACTGGCGCGCGATCTGCACCAGGATGTCCTTGCTGTCGGCGAGCTGCACATCGCGCATCGAGAGCGCGACCTCGCGGCGCACCAGGGCCGACGGGTCCTTGGCCATGCGCGCCGCCATGCCCAGGAGGTCGTGGTTGGCGCGACGCAGGGCGCGGTAGGCGACCATGCGCTTCATCTCGTCCGGGTCGCTGAGCACCGGCGCCACCACCGCCACCCCGGCGTCGCCGAGCTGGGCGAGCAGCCACAGCGCGCGCGCGGCGAGATAGGGGTTGGCGTCCTTGAGCAGCACTTTGAGCGCCGGTACCGACTTGTCGCCGAGCGCCTTGAGGTGGGTGAAGCCGGAGAAGCGCACGTTGACCGCCGGGCTGCTCAGGGCCAGGATCGCGCCCTCGATGGTGCTCAGGTCGATCTTGGGCACCTTGGGCTTGACCCCCTTGGGGGCGATGCGGTAGATCGCGCCCGACCACGACTTGTCGAGGGTCTGGTGGCCGCCGACGCGGGCGTCGAACCAGTCGGCGACGTAGATCGCGCCGTCGGGGCCGACCACCACATCGGAGGGGCGGAACTTGGTCTTGAGCTCGTCGTTGGGCTTGCCGCCGGTGAAGTCGGAGCCGGCGAACACCTTCTCGGTGTTGGTGGTGAGGAAGTCGAAGCGCTCGAGCTTCCAGCCGGCGCCTTCGGGCTTGGGCAGGTAGCCGAACACCACGTTGCGCCCGGCCTCGCAGGCGAGCAGCAGGCCGCGCCACTTCTCCCCCATCACCCCGTTCTCGACGAAGGCCACCCCGGTCGGCGAGCCGCCGCCGTAGACGTCGCCGGCCGGCATGGTGCCGGGGTCGTCCTGGCGCCACTCGGCGACCTGGGTGCTCTGGCCGGGACGCTTGTCGGCACCCCACGAACGCTTGCCATCGGGCGAGTTGAAGCCGGCGTTGCCGAACTCCATCACCGCCGAGACGCGGCAGGCGGGCGGATCGTCATTGTCGCTCTGGAACACGTCGCCATAGGAGGTGACGGTCTGCTCATAGGAGTTGCGGTAGTTGAAGCCGATGACGGCGGCGTTGGTGCCGTCGGGATTCATGCGCGCGGTGAAGCCGCCGACGTAGACATGGCCGTCGTCGCTGGCCATGCCGGCGATCGCCGCCGGGTTGATCGCCGACTTGCTCATGTCGTAGTGGCTGCCGATGCGGAAGGTCTTGCCCGAGCGGTCGGTGAACTGCGCGCCGGTGTTGCCCTGGTTGAGGTACCACAGGCCGTCCGGCCCGGCGGTGAGCTTGTGCAGGCTGTGGTCGTGGTTCCAGCCGTTGAAGCCGGTGAGCAGGACCTCGCGCTTGTCGATACCGGCATCGAAGACGTGATTGTGGTTGGTGTCGGTGTAGACCAGCAGGTCGGGCGGTTGCGAGACCACCACCTGGTCGCCGAGCACGGCGACGCCGAGGGGGGCGACCAGGCCCTTCTCCTGGACGAACATCGTGCTCTTGTCGGCCTTGCCAGCGCCGGTGGTGTCCTCGAGCACGACGATGCGGTCGCCGCCGATGCGGCGACCCGAGAGGCTGCGGTAGTTCACCCCTTCCGCCACCCACACCCGCCCATCGAGGTCGACGTCGATGTTGGTCGGGTTGTAGAGCAGCGGGGAGGTCGCCCACAAAGTGACCTCCAGGCCTTCGGCGACGGTGAAGAGGTTCTCCGGCACGAAGGTCGGGCCATCGATGATCGGCTCGTGCGGCGGCTCCTCCGGCTTCTTGCCGGGCTGCTCGGCGGCGAAGGCGCAGCCGGCGGCCAGGCTGGCGACCAGGCCGATGCTCAGCAAACGGGCGGGTGCGCGGGTGGGGGAGGCGAGGGCGGCGGGGATGGTCATCGGGGCAGCCATGGTTGTCAGCGCGCTCGCGGCAGCTCCGCCGTGCGGGCGGGGCATGCCGAGAGGGTCGGCTGGGGTTGGCGGGGTCGGTGAGGGTGGGGGGGCATTGCACGTTCCTGCCCGCCCGCCGCAAGAGCCAAGTGCGGCGAGCGGCAGCTGGTGAACAAGCACGTACGCCGCAGGGCGCGGGAGCGTTGTCGTATTGCGCGCGCGTGCCCCCGCCTTGTCAGCTCAGCGCGGCGGCGATGATCAGACCTCGCCATGACCGTCCGCCACCCTTCCCGGCGCCCCTTCCCCGGCGCCGGGCTGCGCCGCCGGTGAGGCCCTTCGACGCCCTCATCATCGGCGGCGGCGCCGCTGGGCTGTGGTGCGCCATCACCGCCGGGCGGCGGGGGCGCCGGGTCGCGGTGCTCGACCACGCCGAGCGCCTCGGGCGCAAGATCCTGATTTCCGGCGGCGGACGCTGCAACTTCACCAACCTGCATGCCAGCCCGGCCAACTACCTCTCGGCCAACCCGCACTTCTGCACCTCCGCGCTCGCGCGCTTCCGCCCCGAGGACTTCGTGCGCGAGATCGAGCTGGCCGGCATCGCCTATCACGAGAAGAAGCTCGGACAGCTGTTCTGCGACGGTCGCGCCACCCAGATCGTCGCGCTCCTGCTCGACGCCTGCGCCGCCGCCGGGGTCGAGCTTGTCACCTCCTGCCGCATCGAGCAGGTGGCGCGCGTGGAGGCTTTCGTGGTGCAGACCTCGCTCGGCGCGTTCACCGCGCCGCGCCTGGTGGTCGCCACTGGCGGGCTGTCGCTGCCGCCGACCGGTGCCAGCGATCTCGGCTACCGCCTCGCGCGCCAGTTCGGTTGCGCGATGGTTGAGACCGCGCCCGCCCTGGTCCCGTTGACCCTGCCGGAGGCGGACGGCCTCGCCGGGTTGAGCGGACTGTCGACCGATTGCACGGTCAGCGCCGGCGGCACCGCGTTCCGCGAGCACCTCCTGGTCACCCATCGCGGCCTCAGCGGCCCGGCCATCCTCCAGGCCTCCTCGTACTGGCACGCGGGCGCGGCGCTGGAGATCGACCTGCTGCCCGACCAGGACGCGCACGAGCTGTTTACAACAGCGCGTGCCGCCGGATCCGCCACCCTCGGCAGCGTGCTCGCGACCCGGCTGCCCAAGCGCCTGGCGCAGTGGTGGCTGGCCGGCCATGGTGGCGACCGCCCGCTGCAGGGCCTCGGCGCGCCAGCGCTCGTGGCGCTCGCGGAGCAGCTGCATCGCTGGCGGGTGGTGCCCGCCGGCAGCGAGGGCTACCGCACCGCCGAGGTCACTCGCGGCGGGGTCGACACCCATGGCCTGTCGTCGCAGACCATGGAGGCGCGTGCCCAGCCCGGGCTGCATTTCATCGGCGAGGTGGTCGACGTCACCGGCTGGTTGGGCGGCTACAACTTCCAGTGGGCGTGGGCTTCGGGCCATGCCGCCGGCAACGCGCTGTGATGCTGCCGCGCCGGTGGGCGGCTACTTGGCTTTTTACTTGGCCTTTTACTTGGCTTTGGCGTTGGCGAGCGCCGCGGCGGCGTACTTGTCCGGGTCCTTCTTGATGTCGGCAAGGCATTCCTTGCAGCAGACCCCGATGGTCACCTTCTTGCCGTCCTTGGTTGTCACGGTGATCGCCTTGGTGTCGGGATCGACCTTGTCGCCGCTGCCCGGGCAGACGGTGTTGACCGGCTTGTCGTCGCCGGCGTAGGCGGCGCCGGAGGTCAGCGCGGCGAGGGCGAGGAGGGCGAGGAGGGCGAGGAGGGGGCGCATGGGCTATCCTTGGGGTGGGCGTGGAGGGCGTGGGAACGACCTCCCATGCTCGCGGCGGAGCGGCGCACGCCAGCCGCAAACACCGGCTCCCGTACAGGCGGGTGAAACCGCGGCGCCGGCGCCGGCGGAAGCGGGGGCAGCATCAGAAGTGCTGGAAGACCCCCGGCTGGGCGATCAGCTTCTTGCCGCCGCAATCGAGCTCGGTGCCGTTGGTCAGCGGCTTCCACGCCGCGTTGCTGCCCGCCGGTCGCCAGATCCAGTGCCCGGCGTAGAGGCCGATCTGGCAGGCGCTGTGCGTGCGCGCGCCGGCGCACAGCAGCTGCGAGCCGGGGCCGCCGATGGTGAGCTGGCGCAGCACCATGGCGTAGGCCATCTCCGGGCGGTTCTCCGGACGGGTGAGGATCAGCGCGTCGAAGCCGTGCTTGGTGTCGATGCCGCAGGCGCTCTTCCCGTCTGCGGGCGGCGCGCCGTCGAGCTCGATCTGGCGCTCGCTGGCGCGCTGGACGCAGCGCAGCCACAGGTTCATCACGTTGGCCACCACCAGGATGTTGTCGGCCTCGAGCTCGAGCATGACCGTCTGCCCGGGCTTGATGGTGATGCCATCGAGCATGGTGCCGTTGGGGCTGTTGAGGTCCTCGAGCAGGATGCGGTTCTCGATCAGGTCGTAAAGCAGGTTGAGATGCTGGCGGCTGGCACGCTGGCAGGCCTCCTTGTGCAGGGACACCGGGTAATTGCGCAGGCAGAGGTCGGTCGGCGGCTCGCGCAGGCGCCCGAGGCAGAGCTTGGTGCGGGCGAAGAGCAGGATCGCCGACGGATCGCCCGCGGTGTTGGCGAGCAGGCTGATCCAGTCGCAGCTCAAGGCGGTACTGAGGTCGCCCTCGAAGCGCGCGGGCGCGGCCTTGGGCGGGGTGAATTTCAAGCCGTTCTGGGTCACCGCGGTGGACAGGGTCTGGGCGTGGGCGGACGCCGCCGCCACCGCCGCCTTCTCCTCGTTGGTCATGCGCGTGGTTACGGGCAGGTTGCTCGGCACCGCATCGTCATCTTCGGCGAGCAGGTTGGCGGCGATGGTGTGCACCAGCGCGGAATCGAGCGGCTGGGCGTTCGGCGCCTCGGACTCCAGGCGGTCGGTGCTGATGGTCGCCTGCAGGTTCTGGTTGCCGCCATTGCCGCTGAGGTCGGTGGCGATGGTCTGCTGCAGGCTCTGGTCGCCATTGCCGCTGAGGTCGGAGGTGATGGTCGCCATGTCGGGTTTGAAGCCCTGCGACTCGCTGGAGAGGTCGCCCTGGCGGGTGTCCTCCTCGATCAGCGCGCCGGGGGTCAGGCCGAGCTTGACCAGGACATTGGCCACCGCCGAGCGCAGCTCGGTGGGGTCCTTGTAGCGTTTGCTGCGCTCCTTCTGCATGCAGGTGGTGATGATCTGCGAGGTGCCTTCCGAGATCACCGGGCGCAGCTTGCGGATATCCGGGATCGAGGCGGTGCAGTGCTTGTGCAGCACCTCCTGCAGGCGGCCGTCGAACGGCGGCGTGGAGGCGAGGCAGTAATAGAGCACCGCGCCGAGCGCGTAGATGTCGCTGCGGATGTCGAGGTTGGGGTCGGTGACGATCTGCTCCGGCGACATGTAGAGCGGCGAGCCGACGATGGCGCCCTCCATGGTCAGCATGGTGCGCGTGGTTTCGGTCGAGCGCGCGATGCCGAAGTCGGCGAGGCGGGCGCGTCCGTCGGCGGAGACGAAGATGTTGGGCGGCTTGATGTCGCGGTGGATGAGATGAATGCGATGCGCCTCGGCGAGGCCGTCGGCGGCCTGGTAGAGGATCGCCAGCGCCAGACCCTCATTGAGCCCACCGCGGCGTTCGACCAGGTCCTTGAGATCGCCGCTGTCGACGAATTCCAGCACCATGAAGGGGGTGAGGTCGGCGGACTGGCCGGCGTCCAGGCAGCGCACGATGTTGGGGTGGGTGAGCTGCTGGGTGATGCGCGCCTCGCGCTCGAAGCGGCGCATGAATTCGGTGCCGTTCGTCTTGTCGGATATGCTCGCGGTCGGCGCCTGCTGCTTGAGCGTCTTGACCACCACCAGCTTGTTGTCCGGCGAGCAGGCCAGCCATACCGTGCCCATACCGCCGTCGGCGAGGTGGGCGAGCGGGATATAGGCGCCGAGCATCGGCTGCTCGGGCTTGGGGATGAGGGCGATGAGCTGGTTGGCGAGGTGCGCGCTCAGGCCATCGCCGGAGACCAGCCACCGGCGCAGGTCGTCGAGGTTGGCGACCCCGCGCTGCTGGGCGTAGTCGCCGAGGCGCTGGCTGGGACCCATGCCGAGCAGGCGGCGCTTGCGCGCCACCTGGACCAGGGCTTCGATGACCACGGCGCCATCCATACCAACTCCCGTGCCAGCACCCAGGGCCGGCCGGGCCGAGCATGCGCTATGCAGGGTGGCCGGGCAAGTCCGGAGCACCCGCTGTAACGATTGCGACAGTCGCCCTCTTGGCGCGGTAGACGGTAGCGCGGCGGTCGACCGGACCGCCATTTGCCTCCGCCGGTCGGACCGCATGCGGCGACACTTTGGTGGCAGACAGCGGGGGAGAAACCCGTTGCCTGTCTGAAAGGCTCAGGATATACCACTACGCTCAGGATCGCGGAGTCCCAACCGCTATGAAAAAGGTCTGTGTGCACCTCGCTACGTACCTGCTCCACCGCTTCTTCGGCTTTCCATACCGGATCGCGGGAGGCGCCGCCGTCAGGCTCCTGATCTTGGCCACCCTGGCGCTGGGCTGGACCTCGGCCAGCGCGGCTACCGTCTATGTGAATGCGGCGGCGGCGGCTGGCGGCAATGGTTCCAGCTGGGCGACCGCCTACAACGACCTCCAGCTTGCCCTCACGGGCCGTTCGAGCGGCGACCAGATCTGGGTCGTCCAGGGCATCTATGCGACCACCAGCCAGACCGACACCTTCCAGCTCGTCACCGGAGTCTCGCTGTATGGCGGATTCGTCGGCACCGAGACCACCCTGGCCCAACGCAACCTGTTCCCGGAGCTGACCGTCCTCAACGGCGCCTACGCGGGCGGCAATTCGTACCATGTGGTCACCGGCGCCGACAACGCCTACATCGATGGTTTTACCATCGAGAACGGTGTGGCGAGCGTCGCCTCCTATCCCAACGGCTACGCCGGCGGCCTTTGGACCTACCAGGCGGGCACCTCGGTCGCGCACTGCGTCTTCCTCAACAACACCGCGACCTGGGCCGGCGGCGCCGTCATGTGCGGCGGGGGCGCCACGGCCTCCACCTTCATCGATTGCGTCTTCTCGGGCAATACCGGCGGCGGCACCCGCCTCGGCGGCGGCGCGGTGGTCGCCTTCTCGACCCTGCCTACCTTCATCAACTGCGTGTTCGCCGGCAATACCGCCAGTTCCCTCGGGCCTGCCGGTCAGCTCGGCGGCGGCGCCATCTTCCTCTACGGGACGACCAGCGGCAGCCTGGTCAACTGCACTTTCTCCGGCAACGTCTCGCCCAACGCGGGCAGCGCGATCATTTTCTACGGCAGCGCCTGCACGCTCTCTACCACCAACTGCGTCTTCTGGGGCAACACCTCGGTGGCCTCCCTCGGGGTCGGGGGCGGTGCCACGGCGACCATCACGTCGAACAATTGCATGCTCCAGGAGGCACTGCCGGCGGGGGTGACCCTGGCTAGCGGTTCAGCAGCGAACCAAACGGGTGTCAATCCCCAGTTCCTCAATGCTGGCAGCCCAGCCGGTGCGGATGGCCAATTCGGTACTCGCGACGATGGCCTCCAGCTGGCGCCGAGCAGCCCGGCGATCAACGCCGGGACCGCGAGCGGAGCCCCCGCCCTCGACATCTTCGGTCTCCCCCGCCCGCTCGGCAGCGCAGACTGCATCGGCGCCTACGAGTACCAGGCGGTGGTCTACGTCACTCCGGGCGGGACCGGCAATGGCGCCTCCTGGGCGCAACCATCCAGCCTGAAGAGCGCGCTGGCGGGCTTCCAGGTCGGTAGCGGCAAGCAGATCTGGGTGGCGGCCGGCACCTACACGACCACGTCCCAGGCCGACACCTTCACGCTCAAGGCGGGCATGCAGCTCTATGGCGGCTTCGCCGGCACCGAGACCCAGCTGACGCAGCGCAGCTGGACGGCCAACCAGACCATCCTCAGCGGCACCTATGCCGCCGGCTCGCATTCGCTGCATGTCGTCACTGCGAACGGGGCGGACAATGCGGTGATCGACGGCTTCACCGTCACCGGCGGTGCGGCGAGCACGACCGACGGCTCGATCTCCAGCTATGGCGGCGGCCTGGTCGCCTTCAGCCCCGGCGGCGGGGTGCAGATCAACCACTGCGTGTTCAGCGGCAATTCCGCCTACGATGGCGGCGGCGGCCTCTTCCTCGAGGGCTCCGCGACAGTCGCTGCGCAGATCACCAACTCCTTCATCATCGGCAACTCGGTCACCAACACCACCAACGGAGGCATCGGCGGCGGCGGCATGATCAACTACGCTGCCGCCGGCACCAGCGCCGTCATCAGCACCTGCGTCTTCGCCAACAACACCAGCGCCCAGATCGGCGGCGGCGCGCTGTCCATTGCTGACGACGCGGTCGTTTCGACCGTGACCAACTGTACCTTCTACGGCAACTCCTGCAGTGGGACCGCGGTCAATTCCGCGATCTCCTCGTTTTCGTCCAGCGCGGCGCTCACCCTGCTCAACTGCCTGTTCACCGCCAACACCAGCATCGTCCCCGGCAATTCGATCGGCGTGACCACCATCACCGCCAACGGCTGCATGTTCCAGGAGGCGAGCCAATCGGTCACCGGCACGAACAACCAGTTCGCCCAGGTCCCGATCTTCGTCAACACCGCCAGTCTGGCCGGCGCGGACGGCATTTTCGGGACGGTCGATGACGGACTCGCGCTCGACGCCGGGAGCCCCGGTGTCGATCAGGGCACCAATGCTGGCGCGCCCGCCGTCGACATCACCAGCACCCCGCGACCATTGGGGGTCAAGATCGATGTCGGCGCCTACGAGTTCATCCCGCCAGTGCTCTACGTCACCACCGGTGGCAGCGGCGCTGGCGTTAATTGGGGAGGGGCTTCAAGCCTCAGCAACGCCCTCGCGGTCGCCATCCCCGGCGAACAGATCTGGGTCGGGCAGGGCGCCTACGTGCCCACCGGCGGCTCCCCAGCCGCAACCTCGACCTTCCAGCTCCCAACCGGGGTGACCGTCTATGGCGGATTCAACGGCACCGAAGCCGCGGTCGCGGCGCGCAACCCCGGCCTCAACCCGACCATCCTCAACGGCGCGGGCACCTGCTACCATGTCGTCACCGGGGCCAATGGCGCGACCCTCAGCGGCTTCGTCATTACCGGCGGCAATGCCGCCGGCGGTGCCCCGTTCGATTCCAGCGGCGGTGGCGGCATGCTCTGCGACGGCGTCTCACCAACGGTGTTCTTCTGCGTCTTCGCCGGCAACAGCGCGAGTCAACTGGGTGGCGCGGTGTGGGTGCGCAACGGCGCCACCCCGGCCTTCCGCAACTGCGTCTTCACCGGCAACACCTCCGGCAGCGTCGGTGGCGCCATCGAGCTCGAGTACAACGCCAGTCCCCTGTTCGTCAATTGCACCTTCAGCGGCAATACCGCCACCTACGGCGGCGCCATCGAGACCTACCAGAATTCGAATCCGACGATCAAGAACTGCATCTTGTGGGGCGACAGCACCAGCACGCCGGAATACTACAACAACGGCGGCACCCCGGTCATCACCTACAGCGACATCTACGGCGGCTCGCCGGTCACCGGGGCGGGCAACCTCAGCGTCGACCCCCTGTTCATCAACAGCGCCGCGCCGAGCGGGGCCGATGGCCAGTGGATGACTTTTGACGACGGCTTCATGCTCAGTAACACCAGTCCGGTCATCAGCGCCGGCACCCTCACCGGTGCGACCGACGACATCCTGCGCAGCCTGCGCCCGCTCGGCCCGGTCTCCACCGCCTGCGCCATGGGCGCCTACGAATCGCCGACCATAACGGTCAGCCCGGTGAGCCAGAACGCGAGCAAGGGCAGCACCACCACGGCCCCGACGGTCGCCAGCGTCCCGGGCACCATCACCCTGACCCGCAACGGCCAGCTCGCGCTGCCCTTGACCGTCACCTTCCAGCTCGGCGGCACCGCCAGCGCCAGCGACTACGCAGCGATCCCGGTCGCCACCGCCACCTTCGCCCCCAATTCCAGCACCACCACGGTGGCGATCAATCCGGTCACAACCTCGGTTGCGGGTCTGTCGGTGACGGTGGTGCTGAGCATGGCCAACGCGATCAACGCCTACGAGTTTCTCGCCACCAACACCGGCACCGTGACGATTTCCAACCCCAACATCCCGGGCGTGGTGCTGCACCCGGTGGGGGGCTTCGCCCACAGCCCGGATCCCTCCACCGCCCTGCTGACCTCGACTGTCCAGCCAGGGGTGGGCTCGCCGGTGACCGCCACCTTCACCGTGCGCCTCAACAGCCAGCCGACCCAGAACGTGGTGGTCAATCTGGCTTCGAGCAACCTGCTCGAGGGCACGGTCAGCCCGAACACCCTGACCTTTACCCCCACCGGCGCCACCGCCTGGAACATCGCGCAGACGGTGACGGTGACCGGCGTCAACGACCCCATCGACCATGGCAACGGCGACCAGGCCTACAGCATCCTGACCAGCGGCGCCTCGAGCCAGGACGCGGTCTACAACCGAACGACCTCCTTCCCCAACCTGCCGACTGCGCAGTCCCTGTTCAACAC
>JAYVMM010000317.1:0-2070 GCA_043758975.1 Planctomycetota bacterium
AGCAGTGGGGCCTGGCCCGCGGCCTGCGCTATGTGGCGAGCGGACCCTATGTGCGTTCGAGCTATTTCGCCGAAGCGGTGATGGCGGGGGCGGTGCGCCTGCCCCGCCCGGGTGATCCCACCGCGCCCACCGCGCCCACGGTAGGCGGATCGTGCGCACCAGCCTGATGGCCGTCCGCCGCCCGGGTCCACTTCCATGCGCGGCATCGTCTACAACTGCGGTCCCTGCCCTTACCTGCCGGGCCGCGAATTCCACGCCTTCCACCCGCTCCCCGCGCCGGTGCAGGAGCTCGACTACCGCGCGCTCATGGACCGCCGCTTCCGCCGTTCAGGAGGCCAGCTCTACCGCCCGATGTGCCCGGGCTGCGAAGCGTGCCAGCCGGTGCGCGTCGATGTCCAGGCCTTCCGCCCGCGCCGTGATCAGCGCCGGTGCGCCGCGCGCAACCATGACCTCGCGCTCAGCTGGCACCCGCGCGGGCTCGACGATGAGCGCCTGGCGCTGTTCACGCGCTACCAGCGCGCGGTGCACGAGCGCAGCGTCGACGAGGACACTGAGGCCTTCCTGGTCGCCGATGGCGGCGTCCCCGGAGGCGAGCTGCACGCCCGCGACGGCAGCGGGCGGCTGCTCGCGGTGAGCGTCTGCGATCTGCTCGGCGATGCGCTGTCGTCGGTCTATTGCTATTACGAGCCCGACCTGCGTGCGCGCTCACTCGGCACCTTCATGGCCCTGGGCGAGATCGCCGAATGCCGCAGCCGCGCACTGCGCTGGCTCTACCTCGGCTTCCTGGTGCGCGGCTGCGCCAAGATGGAGTACAAGGCGCGCTTCCTGCCCCAGGAGGTGCTCGAGGCCGGGGTGTGGGTGCGCCACGTCGCCGCCGGGGGCTGAGCGCGCGCCGCGCCGGCGCCGGCTCAGCCGACGTCGGTGATCGAGGCTGAGGAGGAGCGGCTCTTGGTCTCGGCGTCGGTGTCGAGGTCGATCGGCTCGACGTTCTCCATGGTCTCGGCGTTGACGTCCACCGGCATCGGTCCGCGCACCAGGCGGATGAGCGAGAACCACAGCCCGGCGATCAGGGAACTGGTCACCACCAGGGCGATGAGCAGCCCGCGCGCCGGCAGGCCGTGGTAGCGCAGGACGGTGGCGCAGGCGGCGTCGATGAGCGGCTCGAAGTGGTAGCGGGGCGCATATTCCGCGAGTACCGCTCGCACCTTGCGTATGCGGTCGCGGCCTTCGGGGTAGCTGCGGTTGACCTCCACCGCGCTGCGGTCGAGCCAGGCCAGCATGGCCTCGTCGGGCAGGGTCTCGCCGAAGGCCCCGGCGGCCTTGCCGAGGTAGGGCGCGAGCAGCCGGCGCAGCTGGACCACTGCCGCCACCGTGGCCTGCTGCTCGGCGGTGGCGATCGGCGGCAGGCGCTGCGCCAGCCAGTTGAGCTGATGGCCATTCTGCACCCCGTGCAGCGCGCGCCAGGCGACGGCGAGGCGGGCGAGCGCGAGGTCGGCCTCGGCGCTGCCGGCGTGATCATTCAGTTCGCGGGCGGCGGCACTGAGCTCGGCGGCGGCCTCGTGGCGGTCGCCGGCGAGGGCAGCGATGCGCTCGCGGTAGGTGTCGACCTCGTCGCTCTCGGCAAACTCGAGCAGGTCGAAGGCGGCATGCAGCTGATCGCCGTCACCCTCCCCGTGGCGCATGCGCGCGTCGATCCAGCCCTTGATCGGGCTGGCGACGTCGCCCGCCATGGCGTACCAGCTCTGGCTGCGGCGCATCACCGAGAGCGCGGCCTCGGCCAGCTCGGGATCGGCGTCGGGATGGCTGAGCAGGCGCCCGAGGGTGGTGGTGGCCAGGCGCTCGACGGGATCGCGCCAGGCCTCCTCCCAGTCGGCGCGGTAGTGGCGGAATGAGGTCAGCGCATTGGCGCGCGCCTGGTCCTGCGCCGCGCTCCACAGCGCGGCGCCAAGCGCCGCCGTCAGCGCGATCTGGCCGAGGATGGCGATCTGGCGGCCCTTCACGCCCCCCTCCCGGGCAGGCGCGCCACCACCAGCGCGGTTATCACCAGCACGGCCAGGATGGCCCCCGCAG
>JAYVMM010000318.1:0-3161 GCA_043758975.1 Planctomycetota bacterium
GCCCACAAGCTGCGCGAACTGCGCGAGATCCTCGCCCCCACCGGGGTGGCGGTGGTGGCACCGGCTGAACTCGGCTATGACCCCACGGTCGAGGAGGACGGCGACACCTTCGCGGCGAACGCCATCCTCAAGGCCCAGGCCGGCCTTACCGCCACCGGACTGTGGACCCTGGCCGACGATTCCGGCATCGAGGCGCGCGCCCTCGGCGGGCGCCCGGGCGTGCACAGCGCGCGCTACGCCGGCATCCCCTGCGACGACGACGCCAACAACCGCAAGCTCGCTGCCGAGCTCGCGGGCGCGCGCGACCTCCACGTCCAGTACCGCTGCGTCATCGCCCTCGCGCGCCCCGGGCAGCCGGCGTTGACCTGGGCCGGGGTGTTCGCCGGTGAATTCGTAGCGCAACCGCGCGGTGCGGGCGGCTTCGGTTACGATGCGCACGTGCTCATCCCCGCCCATGGTCTGACGGTGGCGGAACTGCCCGCCGCGACCAAGCACGCGCTCAGCCACCGCGGCCAGGCGCTGCGCGACTTCCTCGCCTGGTTCCAGGGAGCGGGCGCCCACGCCCCGGCGTGAGCGCCCGGCAGGCGCGCGACTCGCATGCGCACCCGCGCCCGCCTGCTGCTGACCTTCCTCGGCGCCCATCTCGTGTTGAGCGTGGCGATGGGCGCGGTGGCGTGGCTGTGGCTCGACGCCTCGATGCGCGCGCAGGCGCAGGACAGCGCGCGCTCACTCGCGCGCGTCATCAGCCAGGGCGGCTTCCCGCTCACCCCCGAGGTGATGGACAAAATGCGCGCGCTCACCGGCTACCGCTTCGGCGTGCTAAGCGCACGCACTGCCCCGCGCCCGGGCACCGTGCAGGTCGAGTTCGAGGGTCGGGTGGTCGAGGTCGACTACCTCACCGGCACCTACCTTGGCGCCTCGACCGCGGTCCTGGTCGGCACCCTGGCGGTGATGATCGCCGGCAGCATCGGCTTCGGCCTGCTCTCGCTTTGGCTCTCTGGCCAGTTCGCCACCCCGCTCGAACGCCTGGCGCGCGCCGCCCGCACCATCGGCTCGGGCGATCTCGAAGCGGCGGTGGCGGCGGTGGGCAGCGGCGAGGTGCGCGAACTCGCGGTCGAGCTCGAGCACATGCGCGCGCGCCTGAGCGAGCTCGACCGCCAGCACCGGGCCGCCGAGCGCCTGGCGGCGATCGGCACCTTCACCGCCACCATCGCCCACGAGGTGCGCAATCCGCTGTCGGCGGTGCGCCTGATCGTGCAAATGCTCGCCATGCGCTCGGGCGCGACGGGAGCGACGGGAGCGACGGGAGCTGATGGTGCGGACGGTTGGGACCAGGGCCTGCGCCTGGTCATGGACGAGCTCGAGCGCCTCGACCTCATCGTCGACGAGCTGCTCGCCTACTCCAAGGGCATGAGCGTGCAGCCGGTGGCCTGCGACCTGCGCGCGGTGGCGGAAACGGTGGTGCGCCTGCTGCGGCGGCAGGCCGAGCATGCCGCGGTCGAGCTGAGCATCGCCGGCGAGGGCTGGGTCGTGGCCGATCCGGCGCGCTTGCGCCAGCTGCTGATGAACCTGGTGCTCAACGCCATCCAGGCCCAGCACGCCAAGCCCGACGCGCTTCTCGCCGGTGCCGGAGCGGACGGCGGCGCCGACGCCGCGTTGGGCGCGGTACGGGTGCTCATCGCCCGCGACGGCTTCAGCGTCAGTGATGATGGGCCGGGCGTCGATCCTGCCCTCGCGCCCCTGCTGTTCGAGCCATTCGCCAGCAGCCGCCCGTATGGCGCAGGCCTCGGCCTGCACCTCGCGCGCGCGATCGCCGATGCGCACCAAGCGCGGCTGTCCTACCGCGCCCAGGCCCGCGGCGCCTGCTTCACCCTGGACGGACTCGCGCCGGCGGCGGCGCCGCCGGCGGTTCTAGGACATGAAACCGCGCCCGCCACCGCCAGAGATCAGAAGGGCGGCTGATCGAGCAGCGCACTGGCAGGCAGGGGGGCGGACGCGGTCCCCGCCGCGCTGGCCGCCGCCGGTACCGCCTCGACGGCATCGCCGGATTTGGCCTTGGGCTTGCCGAGGAACTGTACGTTCTCGGCGACCACCTTCAGGCGGCTGCGCTTGCCGCCGTCCTTGTCCTCCCAGGAATCGAGCTTGAGCCGGCCCTCGATGTAACAGGCGCTGCCCTTGGCGAGGTATTGCCCGACCAGCTCGGCAGTACGGCCCCAGGCCTCGCAATCGACGAAGGTGCTGTCCTCCTTGACCTCGCCATCGGCGCCCTTGAAGCGGCGGTTGATGGCGAGGCTGAAGCTGACCACGGTGCGGTCGTTGGCGAGCGAGCGCAGCTGGGGATCGCGGGTGAGGTGTCCGGCGAGCATCACGGTGTTGAGATTGAGGGACATGGCGGTCTCCTGTGGGTTATTTCTGACCCTACGGCAACCAGCGCCCCGGACAAGGACTATTTGGACCCATAAAACGCAGGCGGCGGCTCAACCGACGACGCTGACTCAGTCCAAGCCAAGCTCCGCGGCCAGGGCGGCGGGGAGCACGGGATGGCGGAAACGGAAGCCGCTCGCGAGCAAGGTCTGAGGTCGCACGCGGGCGCTCGCGAGCAGGAGCGCTTCGCCCATCTCGCCCAGGACCAGGCGGATCGCCGCTGCGGGCACCGGCAGCAGCGCCGGACGCCGCAGCAGCCGCGCCAGAGTGGCGGTGAAGTCGCGGTTGGTGCAGGGCTCCGGCGCGACCAGGTTGACCGGCCCGCTGACGCCGGGCGCGCCCAGGAGATGATGGATCGCCCCCACCACGTCATCGAGGGCGATCCAGCTCATCCACTGCCCGCCGCCGCCCAGGCGCCCGCCGAGGCCGGCGCGGAAGACCCTGAGCATGGCCGGCAGCGCACCGCCGTCGGCGCCGAGCACGATGCCGGTGCGCAGCAGGACCACGCGGATGCCTGCCGCGCGCGCCGGCGCGGTGGACTCCTCCCATTCCCGGCACAGGGTACTGAGGAAGCCGCTGCCGGCGGCAGCGCCCTCGTCAAGCTCCTCGTCGCCGCGCGCGCCGTACCAGCCGATGGCCGAGGCGCACAGCAGGGTGGCCGGAGGCTTGGCCATGCCGGCGAGCGCACTGCACAGCTGGCGGGTGGCCTGGATGCGGCTGGAATGCAGGAGCTCACG
>JAYVMM010000319.1:0-5780 GCA_043758975.1 Planctomycetota bacterium
CCTCATACCCGCCGACCAGCACGCGCCCGGAGTGCGCGGCATGGATGCCGGTGACGGCGTTGAACAGCGAGGTCTTGCCCGCACCGTTGGGCCCGATCACCGCGTAGATCTCGCCGGCGGCGACGCTGAAGCTGACCGCCTCGAGCGCGGTCAGGCCGCCGAAGCGCACGCACAGCTGCTCGACCGCGAGCGCGGGCTGGCTCATGGCGGCGCCTCCGCGGCGCCGTCCTGTGCGGGCGCGGCCTGGTGCGCGACCTCGTGCTCGGCGAGCAGGCCGGCGGGGCGCAGGCGCATCATCAGGATGAGCGCGAGGCCGTAGATCAGGTGCTTCCAATTGTTGGGCGAGGCGAACACATTGCCGCTGCCGCCCACGCCATGGCGGCCGAGCAGCTCGGAGAACTTGACCAGCAGGATGGAATTGAATCCCATCATGACCAGGGCGCCGAGCAGCACGCCGGTGATGCTGCCCAGGCCGCCGACGATGACGATGCACAGGATGATCACCGAGAGCTGGAAGTTGTAGTAGCCGGGCTCGAGGCTGGTGCCCTGCAGGCTCGCGAACAGCGCGCCGCCGCCGGCGCACAGGGTGGCGCCCGCCGCCATGGCGATGGTCTTGGCCTTGGCCGCGTTGATTCCCATTGCGCGCGCAGCGAGCTCGTCCTCGCGCACCGCGATCCACGCGCGCCCGACGCGCGAATGCCGCAGATTGGCGCACAGCGCCACCGCCAGCAGCAGGAACGCGAGCAGCAGGTAGTACCAGGGGACGTAGTTGTCGCTGGAGAAGTGGTAGCCGAACAGCGCCGGGGCGCTTACCGGGTTGAGCCCCTGGGTGCCCTTGGTGATGGCGTCGAGGTTGCGCAGCAGGTCCTGCACGATCTCGCCGAAGCCGAGGGTGACGATGGCGAGGTAGTCGCCGCGCAGGCGCATGGTCGGCAGGCTGAGCACCAGGCCGCACAGCCCGCCCGCCGCCAGCGCCAGCGCCAGCCCGGCCCAGAAGCCGATCTGGAAGGGATAGACCGGGCAGGTACTGATGGCGAAGGCGTAGGCGCCGATGGCCATGAAGGCGGCCGAGCCGAGGTGGAGCAGCCCGGTGAAGCCAGCGACGATGTTCAGGCCGAGCCCGAGGATGGCGAAGACCAGGATGGGCGGGACCAGGCTGGCGACCTGCAGCCCGGCGGGCAGCGCGCGATCGATGAGTGGCAGCGCCAGCACCAGGCTGAGGCAGGCCCAGCGCAGGGGATGGCGGGCGAAAGGCGCGCGCCCAGCGCCCAGCAGGGGTGGCAGCGCAGGGGAGGCCGGCGGCGGGCGGGTCACACCTTCTCCCGCAGCTGCGCGCCGAGGATGCCGTTCGGGCGCACCACCAGGACCAGGATCAGCACGCCGAAGACCGAAGCATTGCTCCACTGCCCGCCGCCGGGGACGCAGCCCTCCATCACCACCCGCACCATGCCGATGACCAGGCCGCCGAGCACCGCTCCCGGCAGATTGCCGATGCCACCGAGCACCGCGGCGGTGAAGGCGTCCATGCCGTTGCGGTAGCCCATTTGGTAGGAGATCGAGCTGTTGTAGAGCGCGCACACCACGCTGGCGACCCCGGCCAGCGCGCCGCCGATGAGGAAGGTGGTGCCGATTACGCGGTCGACGTCGATGCCCATGAGCTGGGCGGCGGTGGGGTTCTGCGCCACCGCCCGCATCGCGGTGCCGGTGCGCGTGCGGGCGATGAACCAGGTCAGCGCGAGCATCAGCGGTAGGGTCACGCCGGCGACCAGCAGATCCTTGGTGGTGAGCTGGAGCGCGCTGTGCGCGCCGAGCAGGTTGTGGTAGCCGATGAGGTCGGGGAAATCCTTGGGCGCGGCGGCGGCGCCGCCGCCGTTCATCACGGTGAGCGGCAGGCCGCCCCAGAACAGCCCGAGGTTGATGAAGATGAAGGACACCCCGATGGCGGAGACCAGGACGGTGAGCTTGGGCGCGGCGCGCAGCGGCTTGTAGGCGAAGCGGTCGACGCTCCAGTTCAGCCCGGCGCAGAACAGCGGCACCAGCACCAGCAGCAGGGCCAGGGTCAGCCCGGGTGGCGCGTGCACGCCGCCGCACATGCCGACCACGGTCAGGGCGAGGAAGCAGCCGAGCATCATGAGGTCGCCGTGCGCGAAATTGATCAGCTCGATGATGCCGTAGACCATGGTGTAGCCGAGCGCGACCAGGGCGATGATCAGGCCGTTGGCGGTGCCGGTGATCAGGCTCTGCAGTACCAGCTCGGCGGTACTCATGGCGGGAGCTCGTGCCCCACTGCGCTGCCTCGCCGGCCGCCGCCGGCGCCGCGGCTCATTGGCCGAGCAGCTTGACGAAGGTGAACTTGCCGTCCCGCACCGTGCTGCCGCTCATCACCGTGAGGGTGGTGTCGCCGTTGGCGTCGAACGACCAGCGCCCGAGCGCGCCGGGAAAGTCCCTGGTCGCACTAAGCGCGGCGCAGACTGCGGCGCGGTCCTTGCTCCCGGCACGTCGGATGGCGTCGATGGCGATCTTGGCGCACTCGTAGGCGTAGATCGAGTAGCCCTCGGGCTCGGCCTTGAAGCGCGCGCGGTAGGCCTCGACGAAGTCCCGCCCGGCGCCGATCTGCTGCGCCGGCGGCACCCCGCCGAAGGTGATGAACACCCGCCCTTCGAGGTTGGCGGCGCCGGCGGCGGCGATGAAGGCGTCCTCGAAGCAGCCGTCGGGGACCATCAGCTTGACCTCCAGCCCGCCGGCGACCAGATCCTTGGCGATCTGCCCGGCGTTGGTCTGGGTGGTGCCGCCGAAGTACACCAGCTCGGCGCCGGACTGGCGGATCTTGGTCACCAGCGAGCGGTAGTTGGCCGCCTGCGCATCGATGCCTTCGAAGCCGACCAGGCTCAACCCCAGCTTCTCGGCATTGAGGCGGAACATCTTGGCCAGGCCCAGGCCGTAGAGCTCGCGGTCGTGCAGGATGAAGACCTTGCTTGCGCCCAGATCCTTGGCCCAGCGCGCTCCGACCAGGCCCTGGATGTCGTCAGCCGGGACCACGCGGAAGTAGGTCACCCGTCCGCTCGGGCGGTAGACCCCTGGCTCGTTGGCCTCGCCGATGCCCGGCTTGGTCAGGCCCGGCCAGGTGTTTGCCGGGCTGATCATCGCCAGGCCGGCGCCATTGAGCTTGGGCATCGCGATCTTGGCGGCGCCGGAATTGTAGGTGCCGATGTAGGCCATGACATCGGGGTTGCGGATCGCCTTGTCGGCGTTCGCGGTCTCGATCGCCGGGTCCCAGTTGCCCTTCTCGGGCGAGGCGTCGTCCCAGTCTTCGTAGGTGAGGGCGAAGGAGGTCCCGCCCAGGGTGAGGCGCCCGCCGGTCTCGTCGATCGCCAGGCGGATGCCATTGACCATGGTCGAGGTCTGGGCGTTGGCGCTGCCGCTGCGCGGCAGGCTGGAGACCAGGGTGATGGTGCCGTCCTCGGCGCAAAGGCTCGCGCACGCGATCAGCAGGTGGACGGCAAGGGCGTGGCGCATGGGGCTTCCGCCGGCGGGATCGGGGGGTCACTGGCGCCACCATACGGTCGGCGCCGGGCGGTCAATTCCGCGCGAAAGCGTCCAGTTCTTCGCCCGCCGGGCGTCTCCAGCTCGGCACCGCCGACCCGGCGCCCGGCACCGATTTTCCTTTGTGCCAGGTACCCGCCGCGCCAGCATACCGCCTCGCCCGCCGCCTGGCAGCGCGAACGCTTCACCGCCACCTCCAGGAGGCGCCATGCTCCGTCCCTTCCTGTGTACCGCCCTCGTGTCCACCCTCGGCGCCCTCAGCGCCCAGGGCGCCTTCGCGCTGGAGGCGGTACCGATCGATATCAAGCCGATCAACCCCACGGCACCCGTCGCTAGCGGTCCGACCGCGAGCTGGACGCTGGCGCAGAAGGCCAGTTACCTGGTCGGCTCCGGCTGGGGCGACAAGCTCAAGCCCTTCGCCGAGGACATCGACACTGCCAAGATCGTTCAGGGCCTGCAGGACGCCCTCGCCGGCAAGGACTCCCAGGTGCCCCAGTCCGAAGGCCAGCAGATCATGCAGGAGTTCCAGCAGCTGATCCAGGGCCACCAGGCCAAGATGGGTGAGGTGCGCAAGGCCACCAACGTCAAGTGGCTGGCCGAAAACGGCAAGAAGTCCGGGATCACCACCACCGCGAGCGGCCTGCAGTACGAGGTCCTGGCGAGCGGCAAGGGCAAGCAGCCGACCTCCAAGGACACTGTCAGCGTCAACTACAAGGGCGTCCTGCTCGACGGCAAGCAGTTCGACTCCTCCTACGACCGCGGCAAGCCCGCCGAGTTCCAGGTCGGCGGCGTGATCAAGGGCTGGATCGAGGCCCTCCAGCTGATGCACGAGGGCGACAAGTGGAAGCTCTACATCCCGTCTGAACTCGCCTACGGTGAAAGCGGCCCGGGCCCCATCGGCGCCAACCAGGTCCTGATCTTCGACATCGAACTGCTCAAGGTCCTGCCCTCCGGCGCGCCTGCGGCGCCCTGAGCGCGGTCCCGCCGCTCCGCCGCCCGCCCCGCGTGGCGGTGGCACTTGCGGCGGACGGCCAGGTGCGTGCTTGTCGCCGCGCGCCCCAGCGCTGTACTGCCTGATGGGTAGGCCATGCCGATCATGGTCGACCGGGAGGTAGGCGATGCGCTCACTGGCGATCATCAACCAGAAGGGGGGTAGCGGCAAGACCACCACCACCGTCAATCTCGCCGCCACCATCGGCGAGAAGGGCCGGCGGGTGCTGGTGATCGACCTCGACCCGCAGGCCTCGACCAGCTCGTGGTTCGGCATCACTGACGGCGGCAAGGCCCTGCTCGACGTCTTCAGCGATAATGCCGAGCTTGCCGACCAGGTGCAGGTCTCCAGCGCCCTGGGAGTGGACGTGGTGCCCTGCTCGACCTGGCTGGCGGGCGCCGAGAAGGCGCTCAGCGGCGAGGTCGGTGCCGAGACCATCCTCGCGCGCAAGCTGCGCAAGCTGCCACGCGGGCGCTGGGACTACCTGCTGTTCGATTGTCCGCCCACCCTCGGCATCCTCAGCATCAACGCTCTTGCCGCTGCGCGCGAGGTGCTGATCCCGGTCGAGGCCCATGTCATGGCCCTTGCCGGGGTGGCGCAGATCATCAAGACCGCCGAAGTGGTCAAAGAGCGGCTCAATCCCGAGCTCGAACTCACCGGCATCGTCGCCTGCCGGGTCGACGGACGCACCCGCCACTCGCTCGAGGTGGTCGAGACGCTGCGCCAGCGCTTCGGCAAGCTGGTGTTCAAGACGGTGATCCGCGAGAACATCCGCCTCGCCGAAGCGCCTTCCTACGCCCAACCCATCACCATCTACGATGGGCGCAGCAACGGCGCCGAGGACTACCGCGATCTCGCCACCGAGGTCCTGCGCCAGGAGCGCGGCTGAGCATAGCCGCAGCCGCCACTCGTCACCGTAAGCGCCCACCTCCACGCTGGAGCCCACATGCCCAAGCCGCCGCCCCAGACCATCGGGACCAACCCGCTCGACCTGTTGGTGCCGGGCGCGCCCGCCGCTGCCCTCGCCGGCGCCGCCGCCGGCGCGCGCCGCACCCTCGCCAGGCCGGCGAGCACCGTCCTCACCGTGACCGTGCCGGCCGACCTCGCCGACCGCCTCGAGCAGCTCTTCGTGGTGATGCCCGGCCTCGACCTCGACACCTTGGCCAGCGAGGCGCTCGAACTGGTGTTGGCCAGGCTGCGCCGCACGGGCGGCGCGGGAGCCGGCGCGCGCGTCCCGGGCCCGGGC
>JAYVMM010000320.1:0-2711 GCA_043758975.1 Planctomycetota bacterium
GCGCCCTAGCGCGTCACTTGAGCAGGGGCTCGAGCGTGGGCCACATCGCGTCGTACCAGATCTGGTAGCCCTTGCCGTTGGGGTGCAGCTTGTCGGGCATGACGTCCTTGGGCAGCTCGCCCTTCTCGTCAAGGAACTTGGGGCCGATGTCGAGGTAGTGCACCGTCGCGCCGTCGTCGTAGCCTTTGATGATGGCGTTGATCGCGTCGACCTTCTTGCGCATCGGCGAGCCGGCGTTGTCGCGCGGGAAGACCCCGAGCAGGAGGATCTTCGCCTTGGGCAGCTTCTCGTGCACCGTCGCCACCACCTTCTTCACCCCCGCCGCCGTCCACGCCGGCTCCTCGGTGCCGTAATGGCCGATGTTGTTGGTGCCGATCATGATCACCACCGCCTTGGGATCGATGCCCTCGAGGCAGCCGTTGGTGAGGTGCCACAGGGTCTGCTCGGTGCACTCGCCGCTGATGCCGAAATCAGCCGGGTTGTAGGGAGCGAACTTCTCCCAGGTCTCCTTGCTGCGGCCTGGCCAGAAGTCGGTGATCGAATCGCCGACGAAGAGCAGCCCGACCGGGCCCTGCTTGATGCGCGCGAGGAACTGCTGGTGGCGGTTATCGTTGCCCTTGGTCGGGGTCAGCGCGCTGTCCGCGGTGCGCGGCGCATCGCCGCCCCAGACCACGCTGGAGACCATGAAGAGGGCGACGGCGGCTCCGGCGAGCAGGCGGAAGGTGGCCATGGGGGGGGTCCTGGGGAGGGGTGGAGGCGGCGGGCGGACGTTCACCAGCGCGCTGGCATCCTCCCCCGCACGGCGCGGATTCAAGCTGCACGCGCAGGTTTCGGGCGGCGGCCGGGGTGGCTGGGAATGGCGGCGCCTTGTGTTGGGTGGGGGCGGGACTAGAAGCCGGGGCAGCCGGGCGGCGGGGCGTGCCCATGGTTGCAGGGTCGGCGAAGCGGAGGAAAGGCGGACGTGGCAGGCGGGCACGAGATCATCTATACCATCGATGCCGGGCTCTTCGCCTCGACCTTCGTGGTCATCTTCCTGGCCGAGATACCCGACAAGACCGCGATGGCCACCCTCATCCTGGCCACCGGCAAGCATCCCTTCGCGGTGTTCCTCGGGGTGGCGGCGGCCTTCCTCATCCAGAGCATTGTCGCGGTCGCCTGCGGCAGCGTGATCACCCTGCTGCGACCGGAGTTGGTGCGGGTGGCCGCCGGCGCGCTGTTCGTGCTCTTCGCCGTGCTGATGTGGCGGCGCAAGCCGGAGGCGGAGGAGGCAGGCGGGGAAGGCGGTGGGGTCGCCGGCGCGGCCTTCTGGCCGACGGCGGGGAAGTCCTTCCTCGTCATCTTCATCGCCGAATGGGGCGATCTCACCCAGCTCGCCACCGCCACCCTCGCCGCCAAGAGCGCACAGCCGCTGACCATCTTCGCCGCCGCCACCCTGGCGCTGTGGGCGACGACGGCGGTCGCGGTGATCGTCGGGCAGCGCCTGAAGCACCTGATCAACCCGGTGCTGATGCAGAAGGTGGCGGCAGTGATCTTCCTCATCATCGGCGTGCTCATGCTCTGCGGAGTGAGCCTCGGCACCGGGCCCGGCTGAGGCGCCCGGCGGTCCGGCTGCGGCCCACGCGGGTCGAAACGGCGCCGCCGGTGCGGCGCACCTCCGTCGGTAACCGGTGAACCTCGCTTCCCTTCCGCCGGTCGGACCTATGACCTGGGCCGGTCGTCGGCGCCGCCTCCCCGCGCCGCCTCCCACTCGGTGCCTCCGCCCTCCCCCTCCAGGATCCGACCATGCTGAAAATCCACCGCGTCCTCACCCTCGCCGCCTTCGCCATCGCCGCCGCTTGCGCCGGCGAGATCGACCCCTTCGACCAGTCCAAGGTCCCGCTTGAGGTCGACAGCAGCGATCCCGCGCTGACCAAGATCGTGCTGGTCGCCGGCCAGGCCAGCCACGGGCCGGGCGAGCACGAGTTCTACGCCGGCTGCGCCCTGCTGATGGACATGCTCAAGCAGACCCCGGGGGTGTTCCCGGTGATGGCGCGCGACGGCTGGCCGAAGAACGAAAAGATCTTCGAGGGGGCCAAAGCGCTGGTCTTCTACATGGACGGTCGCGGCGGCCACCCGGTGGCCAAGCACCTCGACCTGCTGCAGAAATACATCGATCAGGGTGTGGGCTGGGTCAACCTCCACTACGCGGTCGACTACACCAAGGAGGCGGGCGCGCGGGTGATCGACTGGATGGGCGGCTATTACGATGCCGAGATCTCGATCAACCCGCACTGGATCGCCGACTTCACCACCCTACCCGTGCACCCCATCACGCGCGGGGTCAAGCCCTTCGTGATCAAGGACGAGTGGTACTACAATATGCGCTGGCGCGACGACCAGACCGGCCTGACCCCGATCCTCAGTGCCATCCCGCCCGATGGCACCCGCGGGACGCCGGACGCCAAGAGCCATCCCGGGCGCATCGAGACCACCGCCTGGGCCTATGACCGCCCCAAGGGAGGGCGTTCCTTCGGCTTCACCGGTGGGCATACCCATACCAACTGGGCGAACGAGAACTTCCGCCGCCTGGTGGTCAATGCCATCCTGTGGACGGCCAAGCTCGAAATCCCGGAGTCCGGCGCCAAGTGCGACTTGCCCGAGGACGAGATCAAGCGCAACCTCGATAAAAAGAAGTGAGCGCGCCGCCGCGCCCCCCGCGGGTGGCGGCCTCC
>JAYVMM010000321.1:0-7566 GCA_043758975.1 Planctomycetota bacterium
CAGAATCTTATGAGAGTATCACACGCTAGCATTGGACTTTCCTTCACGACCCATCCGTCGCTGCTTCACGACGAATTGTCTTGTACCCGTGCAAAGCCCTCCCATCATCCCGGCCTTCACGGGCATGGGCGCCGCCGATCGGTTGCTTCGCGCCCATCCACCAGCCTGCCCACGGAATTCCATGCCATTTTCGATCCTCGGCCTCGCCGAGCCCCTGTTGCGCGCCTTGCGCGACGAGGGCTACACCTCCCCCACGCCTATCCAGCTGCGCGCCATCCCGCCTGCCCTCGAGGGGCGCGACCTGCTCGGCATCGCCCAGACCGGCACCGGCAAGACCGCCGCCTTCGCCCTGCCCATCATCCAGCGCCTCAGTCAGCACCCCCCGGCAGGCGCCCCCCCGCGCCCGATCCGCTGCCTGGTGCTGACCCCGACGCGCGAACTTGCAGCGCAGATCCATGAGAGCTTCCGCGCCTACGGTCGCCACGCGCGCATCGCCAGCACGGTGATCTTCGGCGGCGTCGGCCAGCATCCCCAGGTCCAGGCGTTGCGCCGCGGCGTCGATGTCCTGATCGCCACCCCGGGCCGCCTGCTCGATCTCATGGGCCAGGGCCACGTCCGCCTCGCCGGGATCGAGGTCTTCGTCCTCGACGAGGCCGACCGCATGCTCGACATGGGCTTCATCCACGACATCCGCCGCATCGTGCGCGAGATCCCGGCCAAGCGCCAGACCCTGTTCTTCTCCGCGACGATGCCGCGCGAGATCCAGAGCCTCGCCGACGGCCTGCTGCGCGACCCGGTGCGGGTCGAGGTCGAGGCGGTCTCCGCCGCCGCCGATACCGTCACGCAGTCGATCTATTTCGTCGCCAAGCCGGACAAGCCGGCGCTGCTGCGCCATCTTCTCTCCGACCGCGCGGTGACCCGCGCGCTGGTCTTCACCCGCACCAAGCACGGCGCCGACAAGGTCTGCCGCCTGCTGGAGCAGGCGTCGATCAAGGCCGAGGCGATCCACGGCAACAAGTCGCAGAATGCGCGGGTGCGCGCCCTCGAGAACTTCCGCAGCGGTTCCACCCGCGTGCTGGTCGCCTCCGACCTCGCGGCGCGCGGCCTGGACATCGACAACATCTCGCACGTCGTCAACTTCGACCTGCCCAACGAGCCGGAGACCTACGTCCACCGCATTGGCCGCACCGGGCGCGCCGGCGCACTCGGCACCGCCTTCTCGTTCTGCGACAGCGAGGAGCGCGCCTTCCTGCGCGACATCGAGCGCCTCATCCGCAAACCGGTGCCGGTGGTGAGCGACCACCCGTACAGCGCGGGCGCCCACGCGCCGGTGGCGCGCGGTCAGGGCGGCTCCCGCCCCGGCCACGGCGGGCACGCGCCGCGCCAGGCAGGCTTCGCTGGGCGCGGCGACCACGATCGTCGCCACGGCCAGGGCGGACGCCAAGGCCAGGGCGGGCGCGGCGCTCGCCATGGGCATGGCGCCAGCCACGACCAGCCGCGCCACCAGGCTGGGCATGGTAGCGCTGGGCACACCCAGGCCGGTGCGCAGGGCGCTCCCGCCACCCCCCACCAGACCGTCAACCGCGATGCCCGCGAGCGCCCCCCCGCCCGCCCGCAGCGCCCGCTCTGGTAGCAGCCGCCACCGGACTCCACGCCGCCGCCAGGGCGGGACGGCGTTCCATCGCCTGGCCACGGATTAATCGAGCGCTCCGCCATGACTGATGTGCCAGAAGACGCGAAGCCGCCGCCGGTCCAGCCCGCCGTAACCGCCACCGCGCAGGCGGTGCCGGCGCAGGCGCCGCCGACCAGGCTCAAGGCGACGCTGGTCCTGCGCCTGATCGCCATCCTGGCGATCTTCAAATGCCTGCTGACCCTCGGCGCCGGCATGGTGGTGATGGATCTCTCCCATCACGACGTCGCGGAGACCCTCAACCGCTGGATGCGCAATCTCAATCTCGATCCCGACGCCGACGGACCGGTGCACGATGCCGTGGCCTGGTTGGTGAAAAAGATGGTAGGCACCTCGGTCGGTAAACTGCGCCTGCTCGGCCTGCTCTTCTACCTCTACGCCGGCCTCTATCTCGCCGAGGCGATCGGTCTGTGGTTGGAGAGGACCTGGGCCGAATGGCTGACCATCGTCGTCACCGGCCTGCTGATACCGCTCGAGGTCGATAAGCTGATCGAGGGGCCGAGCATCGAAGTGGTGCTGCTGTTCCTGCTCAATGTCGCCGTGGTCGCCTACCTGGTCGTGCGCGTGCGGCGCAAGCTGCGCCTGCACCATCAGCACAAGCTGGCCGAGGCCGCCGCCGCCGCTGCGCACGCCCATGGCGCCGCCCGCGGCGAGAGCAGGACCAGCGCGCCCGCGCCGTGAACGCGCAGGGGCGCCGTCCGGTCCGCCGTCAGTGCCCGCTGCGCAGCGCGCCGCGTTCGCCCTGCGCGACGAACCAGCGATAGGTCGCCGCGATCCCGTCCGCGAGCTTGGTGTGCGCGCGCCAGCCGAGCGCGCCCAGACGCGAGACGTCGAGCAGCTTGCGCGGTGTGCCATCCGGCTTGCTGGCATCCCAGCGCACCTCGCCCTGGTGAGCGACCACGCGCTGCACCAGCACGGCAAGCTCGCGAATGGTGAGGTCCTCGCCACAGCCGACATTGATCAGATCGCCGGGCAGCTGGCCGGCATCGACGCGTCCGAGGATGAACAGGCAGGCGTCGGCGAGGTCGTCGACATGGAGGAATTCGCGCCGCACCGCGCCGCTGCCCCACAGCGTGACTGGCGCATGGCCATTGATCTTGGCCTCGTGGAACTTGCGTATCATCGCCGGCAGCACATGCGAGCTGGTGAGGTCGAAATTGTCGTTCTCGCCGTAGAGGTTGGTCGGCATCGCGCTGAGGAAGTTGCAGCCGTACTGGCGATGGTAGTTCTCGACCAGCTTGATGCCGGCGATCTTCGCCACCGCATAGGGCTCGTTGGTCGCCTCGAGCTCGCCGCTGAGGAGGTGCTCCTCGCGCATCGGCTGCGGGCAGCCGCGCGGGTAGATGCAGCTCGAGCCGAGGTAGAGCAGCTTGGCGACGCCCTGGCGGTAGGCGGCGTCGATGACGTTGGCCGCGATCATCAGGTTGTCGTAGATGAACTCGGCGCGGCGGGTGTTGTTGGCGACGATGCCTCCGACCTTGCCCGCCGCGACCACCACTAGGCGCGGGCGCTCCTGTGCGAAGAAGGCGCGCACCGCGCCCTGGTCGGTGAGGTCGAGCTGGTCGTGGGTGCGCAGGATGAGCCGTCCGTAGCCGCGCGCGGTGCAGGCGCGCACCAGCGCCGAACCGACCAGGCCGCGGTGCCCGCTGATGAACACCCCATCATTGCCGTCCATCATCCCTCCCCTGGCGCGCGCAGAGCTGCGATCGCCTGCGCGACCGCCGCCTATTCGTGGCGCGAATGGGTCTTGAAGCCATGGGCGCGGTTGAGCGACTCGCGCCGCGCCTCCTCGAGATCGCTTTCCACCATCTCGCGCGCGAGCTCCTCGAGCGTGGTGGTCGGCTGCCAGCCGAGACGCGCCTTGGCCTTGCCCGGATCGCCGAGCAGGCTCTCGACTTCGGTCGGGCGGAAGTAGGCGGGATCGACCGCCACCACCACCTTGCCGCTCTCGCGCTCCACTGCCTTGGCCGAGATCCCGCTGCCCTCCCAGCGCAGATCGAGCCCGGCATAGCCGGCGGCGAGATCGATGAATTCGCGCACCGAGCGCTGGCGACCGGTGGCGATGACGTAGTCCTCGGCCTTCTCCTGCTGGAGCATCAGCCATTGCATGTGCACGTAGTCACGGGCATGGCCCCAGTCGCGCTTGGCCTCGAGGTTGCCGAGGTAGAGGCAGGACTCCAGGCCGACCTTGATGCGCGCCAGGCCCCTGGTGATCTTGCGCGTGACGAAGGTTTCGCCGCGCAGCGGCGACTCGTGGTTGAAGAGGATGCCGTTGCAGGCGTAGATGCCGTAGGCTTCGCGGTAGTTCACCGTGATCCAGTAGGCGTAGAGCTTGGCCACGGCGTAGGGTGAGCGCGGATAGAACGGGGTGCTCTCGCGCTGCGGCACCTCCTGCACCAAGCCGTAGAGCTCGGAAGTCGAGGCCTGGTAGAAGCGGGTGTGGCGCTCGAGCCCGAGCACGCGGATGGCCTCGAGCAGGCGCAAGGTGCCCAGGCCGTCGACATTGGCGGTGTATTCCGGCTGCGCGAACGACACCGCGACATGGCTCATCGCGCCGAGGTTGTAGATCTCGTCCGGATGCACCTCCTGGACGATGCGCAGCAGGTTGCCGCCATCGGCGAGATCACCGTAATGCAAATGCAGCCGCCGACCAGGATGGTGCGGATCCTGGTAGAGGTGGTCGATGCGGTCGGTATTGAAAAGCGACGTGCGGCGCTTGATGCCGTGGACCTCGTAGCCCTTCGCCAATAGCAATTCGGCGAGATAGGCGCCGTCCTGGCCGGTGATGCCGGTGATCAGTGCTTTTTTCATAGGCGCGCTGGGCGGGAGGTCCTGGAGTACAGGCCGGCGGGAGGGGAGGGGAGGCGTGGCCGTGTTAACCGCAGGAGGAGCGATTGCAATGCGGCAGGGGCCAGCGCAAGGACACTGGCTGAGGTCAGTAGGCGTAGGCGAGCTCGGAGATCAGCTGGAAATCGAGGTAGGAGATCGCCGTGGTCGAGCGACTATCCAGGTACTTGCCGCCAAGATGGAAGACCAGGCCCGAGGGCTGGCGCAGGTCCACGCCGCAGCTGAGGGTGAGGGTGGTGCGGATCTCGCGCGGGGCGCCCGACGGCGCGCTGAGGTTGCGCAGCTGGGCGAGATCGGCGTCCACCCCGCATGAGAGCGCCCGGCCCAGCTCCTGGGCTAGGTGGACGCCGAGGTCCATGCCCCAGGCCGCATCGCTGGTCGCCCCGTCGACCACCGTGCTGCTGGCGACCGCTTCGAGCCGGCTGCGCTCGGCCCAGGGCCAAGTCAGGCCGAGCGCGAGCGCCGGCGCCCAGGCATTCTGCTGGTCGTACGGCGGCAGCTTGCCTGCGGTATCGAGATAGCGGCGGTAATCGATGCCCGCCTCCGCGCGCAAAAGGGAGCGGTCGCCGACCGCCCCCCGCCAGCCCAGCCGGAGGGCCCCACCGTAGCTGTCATCGTAGATGGTGTGGTCGAGATACTGGGTGTCGGAGGCGATAACATGGAGGAAGATGCCGGTCTCGCGCGCGTAGTCCCAGCCGGCGGTCAGGCCGAGGGCGAAGTCATCATGGCTGCCCTGTGCGGCGGTGAAGAGCGCGGTGTCTTCGAGGTACTGCAGCCGGCTGGCGGAGAGGTCGACGCCGTAGCTGGAGGCGAGCGCCTTATAGGTGGCGTTCGCCTCCGCGCGGTAGACCTGCTCCATGACCATGGTCCCGGTCTCAAGCTGGCGGGACTCGTCGCGGTTCAGCCCGGCCAGGACGGTGAGCTGCGCCTGGCTGCCGCGCTGCTGGTATTTCACATTCGCGGTGCCGCCGACCATGTCGAGGCTGTTGGTGGTGCGGTAGCGCAGGTCGTCGAGCTCGGCGTCGGCAACCGCATTGACCTGCTCGTCGAGGTGGAGAAGGGCGCTCGCGCCGACCATCACGCGCAGGATCTCGTCGCCCGAGGCGGGGCTGGTGCCCTGGATGTTGGTGTCGTAGGTCACCCCGACCAGGGCCTTGGGATGCACCACCAGCAGGTCATTGAAGGCGGTGAGCCCTCCGACATTCACCGCCTGGACCCCCGCCTCCTCGCTCGAGGCGAGCGCCGCCAGTCCCAGGCCGGCGAGCAGCGCTGCGCGCGGCGCTTTCACGGCCCCGGGGGCTCGGGGGCGGCGCCCTCGGGGGTGTTCGCCATCGAGTACATGTAGGGCGAGCCGTATTTCGCCAGGCTGCCGCGCTCACCGTTGATGACCACGCCGATCACCCGCTCGGCCAGGGGCTGGAGCGCATTGATGACCTGCTTGAGGTCGCCCTTGGAGGTGACGCGGTCGCGCACCAGCAGAATCACCCCGTCGACCAGTTCACCGACCACCAGGGCATCGCTCACCGGTGCGAGTGGGGCGGTATCGAACACCACGTAATCGAAGGCGTTGCGCCAGGCGGCGACGAGGTCGGGGAGCACTAGTCCATGCAGCAGCTCGGCTGGATTGATCGGGCGCGACCCGACCGGCAGGACGCTGAGGTTGGCGAAGCCGCTCGCGCGCGGCGCCGCCCCCGGCTTGCCGTCGCGGACCAGCAGGTTGGCCAGGCCGAGGCTGGAGGCGTCGTTGAAATGGCGGTGGATCTGCGGATTGCGCAGGTCGCAGTCGACCAGCAGCACGCTCGCCCCGGTCGAAGCCAGGCTGACCGCGAGATGGACCGCGATGGTGGTCTTGCCTTCGCCGGGCTGGCACGAGGTGACCGCCAGGCAGCGGCAGCTCGCTTCGCGCGGGAAGATCAACTTGAGCGCGGTGCGCAGGCTGCGGAAGCTCTCGGCCAGACCGGCGTCCTGCTGATGCCTGCCGCGCGGCGCGATGACCGTGAGGTTCTCCACGAAGGGCACGCGCGCGAGCACCGGCAGGCCGGTGATGTCGCCGATCTGGGCATGGCCACGCACCCGCCGGTCGCAGGCATGCAGGAGCATGATCGCGCCGAAGCCGGCGAGCCCGCCGAACAGGGCAGCGATGATGATGGTGGTGTTCGGCTTGATGTTCACCGGGACGCTGGAGGCGATCGGCGGCTCGAAGAGCGAGAGCAGGTTGCCCTGGAGCTGGCTGGTCACGCGCTCCTCATTGAAACGGGTGAGCAGCTGTTCGTAGAGCCGGTGCTCGGACTGGGTGTCCTGGTCGAGGAGGTCCAAGGCGTTGAGGTTGTCGCGGAAATCCTTGAGCGCGCGCTCCTCGCTGGCGATCTGCGCATCCAGGGCCTTGGCCTCATCGAGCTTCTCGCGCTGTTTGAGCGAGATGGTTGCCAGCGCCGCGCTGATCGCCTCGGCCAGCTGGGCACGCTTGGCCGCCAGCTGCTCGCGCACCTCGATCACCTTGGGATGCTTGTCGAGGTAGCGCTGGTTGATCACCAGCTGGCGATCGAGCAGGGCGGCGAGGTCCTTCTCCAGGGCCAGGATGGCGACATCCTGGCCGATCGCCTCGATGCGCAGCAGCAACTGCTGGCGCGCCGCCGTGTCGGCCATGCCATTGGCCTCGCGGACCTGGGTGAGCAGCGCTTCACCGGCATTGATTCTGGTGTCGAGCTCGGCGTGATGGAAGTTGAGCTGCTTGAGGCGCACCGCCAGGTAGTTGTCGTCCGGGTTGATCGAGATGATGGCATGGCTCTCGCGGAACTGGCGCTCCTTGGCGCGCGAATCCTCGACCCGCTGCAGCGCCTCCTTGACCTGCTTTTCGAGGAAGGCGAGCGCATTGGCGGTGGCATGCACGCGCTGCTCCTCCTGGCGCCCGAGGAAGGCGTCGACCACCGCCTTCAATTCCTCCTTGGCGCGCAGCGGATCCTCATCGCGGAGTTCGACGTCGACCTTCGAGCTGTCGTGGGGCACGCTGACAGCGAGGCGGCTGCGCA
>JAYVMM010000322.1:0-2295 GCA_043758975.1 Planctomycetota bacterium
GCGGCCTGCGAAGCGGTAGCGGGTGGCCTTGCTGCGGGCATAGCCGGCGCAGCGCACCAGCACGTCGGCGAGGTCGGTGAAGCTGTAGTGGTGCAGGGCGCCGGGCAGGGTCGCCACCGGCACCACGGTCTCGACCGACTCGTGCACCGCGAGCTGGTTGAACTGGGCGGTGGTGCGGTTGAACAGGCGCAGGGTGTAGTCCGGCGACCACTGCCCGTAGCGCACCTCGCGTTCGCCCACGTAGTTGCGCCGGCGCAGCCGCCAGGCGCGCGCGGGGTCCTTGAAGTCGAGCGCCATGATCGCGCTGGCGGCCTCGTAATCGAGCACCTCGTCGTCGTCGATCACCAACACCCAGTCGTGCGTGGCGAGCTCGACCGCGCGCTGCTTCTGCGCCCCGTAGCCGAGGAACTCCTGGTGCTCGACCCGCACGCGGTAGCGGGCGGCGATCTCCAAGGTGCTGTCAGTAGAGCCGGAATCGAGGATCAGGACCTCGGCGCAGAACGACAGCGCCGCGAGCACGCGGTCAAGCAGGCGCTCGCCGTTCTGCACGATGATCACCGCCGAGATCGGCGGCGGTGGCAGCTCGATCATGATGGTGGCGCGCCGGCTGAGGTTCTTGGCTCCGACCGCCGGCGACCTGGCTTCGGCGCTCATGGTCGGCGCCCGTGATCACGCCGGTTGCTCATCGCGCGCGCCGCGCCCCGGGCCCGGTGCAGCCCTTGTCGACCACCAGCCACTCGCCGTCAGGATCGGCGCGGTAGGCGGTGAAGGCGTAGTCCTGCTGGTGGCTGATCGCCCAGCTGCGGAAGGACTCCACCGAGTCCCAGCGCTCCTCGCGCTCCTCGCCATCGGGCGAGGTGAAGACGATGAGGAAGGCGCCAGGCATGCCCGAGCGGATCAGCTCTGGCCGCGCGCGCAAGCAGCGCTCGGCATGCAGCGTGGCATCGCCGCGCGGGGACGGCAGGATGGGAGCGGATGCCCCTCCCCGCCCATCACCAGCTGCGCCTGATCTGCGCCCTCGCCCTCGCCGCCGCCGGGGTGCTCCTGGCCGCGCCTGCCGGGCTGGTGCCGTGGGGCCGGCTGGTGCATGGCGCGCTGCAAAGCTGGCCCTGGCCACTGCTGCCGGCGCTGGTGAGCGCGGTGCTGCTCGCCGCCGCCGCGCTGATGCCGCGCCACGACCTGGGCGCGGCGGGGGCGGCAGGGGCGGCGGCGGGGCGGCGCGGCGACTACACCGCGATGGCCCTCGGGTTGCTGCTGCTCGCCGAGCCGATGGTGCAGCTGCTGGTGCTGGCGTGGAACGCCTGGCACCCCCCCTCATTGGCGAGCGTGGCGGCGGTGCTGCCGGCCAGCACCACCGCCAGCGATGCCGGCAGCGCGGCGGGGGCGGCGCGCCTGATCGCAGTCGCCCTGCTCGCGCCGGTGGCCGAGGAGGCCTTCTTCCGCGGCGCCCTGCTGCCCTGGCTCGACCTCGCCTGGCGCGGGGTGCGCGGCGGCCGGCTGCTCGCCATGGCGGTCAGCTCGGCTGCCTTCGCCGCTGCCCATGGCGACCCGGTGCAGGTGGTGATCAGCCTGCCCCTCGGGCTGCTGCTCGCGCACGTGCGCCTGCGCGCAGATGCGCTCGGCGGCTGCATGGTCGCGCACGCCTGCCACAACAGCCTGTTCCTCTTCGTCGGCCCGGGCCTGGTCAGCGCGCCGTGGATGGCGCCGGTGCTCGCCACCGGCGGCGCGGTCCTGGTGTCGATGGCGTGGCTGCACCAGCGCCGCCCGCTCGCCGCCCACCGCCATCTCCACGCGGTGGCGGTGATGCTCGGCGCGACCAGCCTGATCGTGCTCACCTATCCGCATTACCGCCTGCTCCAGGATCTGCTGTGGGTGCGCGCCGCCCACGGCGTAGTGGTGGGCTGGCCGGTGGACAACGAGGTCCTGCTCGAGCGTCTCGAGCTGCAGCGCCGCCACGGGCGGCTCGACGCCGCGCGTCGAGCCGCACTCTACGACCGCCTTGAGGCGCTGCCCTGCGTGCGCCTGCCCGGCGGCAATCCGCGCCAGACCCTGGTGCTGGCCGCGCTCGACCCCGGGCGCCTCGCCGCCGGCACCCGAAAGGAGCAGGCCTACGACCGCCTGCTCGACCTTAGCGATACGCGCGCGCGCCCGGCGCTCACCGCCGCCGCCCAGGCGCTCGGCCTCGCCCATGCCGAGGACTTCGTCGCGGTGCTGACCATCCATCCCGAGATGGTGCCGGCCTGGATGCCGCTGGGGCAGGACCCCGCGGTCTGCCTGGCCCTGCTCGAGGCCACC
>JAYVMM010000323.1:0-3667 GCA_043758975.1 Planctomycetota bacterium
GAGTCTGTGCCCATTGAGCTGAGCGCCGCTGCCGGCCGGCCATCGTCCGGGCGGCTGCAGACCACCTTCGACATCTTCGCATGGTACGCGCGCGTGCGCGCGGGCGGCGCCCCGGTCGCCTGGTGCTCGGCCTTCGCCCCCGCCGAGGTGCTCATCGCCCTCGGCATCGTGCCGGTCTACCCCGAGAACCACGCCGCCATGCTCGGCGCGCTGTCGGAGGCGCGCGACCCCGCCGCGCCCTACGCCCGCCCGGCGATCGCCGCCGCCGAGTCCGCCGGCCTCGCCAGTCCGCGCCTGTGCAGCTACGCCCTCGCTGACCTCGGCGTGCTGGTCGGGGATGCGCCCTCGCCGATCGGCGGACTGCCGCCGCCCGACCTCTTCTACGCCTGCGACAGCCAGTGCGCGGTGGTGGCGCGCTGGGGCGACGAAGTGCAGCGCCACCTCGCCACGCGCCAGGCGCGCACCATCCCGCACTATGTGCTCAAGGCCCCGCCGCTGACGCGCGCCGCGCACCACAGCCCGTCAGAGCTCGCCGGCTTCAAGGCGCAGATCCTCGCCCACCTCGCGGACCTCGGCGGGCGGCTGGGCCTGCGCTACGACGAGGCGCGCCTGGCGGCGGTGGTGGCGGAGTCGGCGGCGGCCAACCGCCTGTGGCAGCGCTGCCTCGAGACCGCGCGCCACCGTCCGGCGCCCTGGACCAGCCTCGACGCCTTCACCGCCATGGCGCCCATCGTCATCGCGCGCGGCACCCCGGAGTGCACCGCCTTCTACGCCCGCCTGCTCAGTGAACTCGAGGCGCGCGTCGCCGCCGGGGTGGCGGCGGTGCCGGAGGAGCGCGTGCGCTTGCTGTGGGACGCCATCCCGGTGTGGCCGCGCAAGAACTGGCTGGCGCGCTTCTGCCGCGAGCGCGGGGCGGCCTTCGTCACCAGCACCTACACCCATTCATGGTGGTTCGAGTTCGATGCCGCCCGCCCGCTCGACACCCTGGTTGAACGCTACGCCTGGAACACCATGAACCGCTCTGGCGCCTGGGTCTTGGACTGGACCCTCGGCCTGACGCGCGACTACGCCGCCGACGGCATCGTCGCGCACTGGAACCACAGCTGTGGGATCTGGAACAGCTACGTCAAGCGCCGCCTGCCCGGCTACCTCGCCGCCGGGAAGCCGCACCTGGTGATCACCGCCGACATGGTCGATGCCCGGCGCTTCGACGAGGCGGCGGTGGCGCGCGCACTCGACGGCTTCATCGCTGAGCTGGCCGCGCGCGCGTGCGAGGGGCGCTGAAGGCGCTCGCGGCGCGCGAAGCTCTAGAAGTTCTAGTAGCTTAGAAGTTCTAGAAGCGGTAGCCAACAGCGAGACGGACGTCGTAAAGGGTCTGCTGGAAATGCTCGTCGTAGCTCGCCCCGGTGGCGAAGTCGTTGTGCATGCTGGCACCATGGCGGGCGGCGTAGGCGAGCACCCCGAGGGTGAGGTGGCGGTGGATGCACGCCGTCCAGCCGATATGGCCGCCGGCCGAGACCTCGCCGCCGCCGGCGGAGTGGACCTCCTCCCAGCCGAAGGCCGCCGAGCGGTCGATGCCGTCGGCCTGCATGTAGCCGAGGCCGAGATCGAACATCGCCTCGAAGTACGACCAGTTCCCTAGCGGCAGGCCGTAGCCGACCCCGAAGCGCCCTTCGATGATCATGCGTTCCAGGCTAAAAGTTTGCGCCGCGCCGGGGTCGGTGACGTCGGTGTAGGCGTCGTTGACCGAGAAGCCGCCGCTCAGCAGGAGCCCACCGCTGTGCGTGAGAAAGCCCCGAATGTAGGTGATGCCGAAGCTGGTGCGTTCGTAGGTGTCGTCGCCCGAGGTACGCGTGGTGCCGGTGGTGAGATAGGCGGAATCGCTGCCGGCGGTGGTGTCGCGGCGGTCATGGGTGTTGCTGGAGGCATAGCTGCCGAACTCGATGCGCAAATCGTTGACGAACTCCAGTGCCGGTGCCGCGCAGGCGAAAGGCAGCAGGGCGGTGGCGCAGAGCAGCTTGGACATGAGTCCTCCTTGGCGGTTCGGACGGGCGGCGCGCGCCGACCGTCGTTGCGCCCCATGGTCACGCCCGCGCCGCAAACGCCAGCCTGCCGAAGGTAATGGGTCCGAAAAAACCCATCTCCACCGGTGCGGTGCGCCGCCGCCGCGCGCCTGCGGCGCAGGCGAATGGGCATTGCCAGCCGGCCTCCGCCCTCTGCAATGCCTGGTCCATGCCGGTACCGCAATTGTCGCCTCCGGGGATGCTCGACCTGCATGCGGTCCTGGTCACCGTCACCCCCGCGCTGCTCGCCCTCGGCGCCGGCGGCGCGGCGGTGGTCGCCGGCGAGGGGCGGGGAGCGCGCGTGCTCGCCTGGCTCGGCCTCGGCGTCGCGCTCGCCCTGCAGGCGCTGTTCCTGCTCCCGCACGGTGCTGCCGCCGCCTTCACCCAGCCACTCGCGCACGGCCTGGTCAAGGTCGGCTACGCCCAGAGCGGGGCTGCCCTGCTGCTCGGGGCGTGGGCCTGCTGGCGTTGGCGCCCCGTCCGCGGCGCGCCGACCGCATCCACCGCCGGCTGGTGCCTGCGCACCGCCCTCGCCCTCGCCCTGCCGGTGGTGGCCCTGCCCATGCTGCTGCTCGGGGCTGAGGGCGATGCGCGCGGGGACGGGCCCGCGGACACCTCGCCGCCGGGCGGGCGGGCGCTGCGCTTGCTGGTCGCCACCGTCGGCTGCCTGCTCATTGCCATCGCCCTCGGTTGCGGCGTGCCTTCCCTGGTCATCGGCGCCGTCGGCGGCGCCGCCCTGGTGGTGGGAAGCGGCATCGCCCGCGGCCCCTGGCGGGTGCCGCTCGCCCTCGCCGGCCTGGCGCTGGCGCTGCCTTGGTGAGCTCCTTGCTCGCCCGGCGCGCGCGCGCGCAGCACTGGACCATGGCCCTGGGTCGCCAGGATGGCAACGCCCGCGCGCCCTGCGCCGGGCGGGATCCCGCCATGCCAGCCACACTCCTGATCGCGCGTGCCGCGCGTGCCGCGCGCGCCGCCGTCGCGCCGGGGGCTGGGCGATGAGCGCCGCGCTCGACCAGCTCGCCGGGCGGCGGGTCGTGATCTGGGGCTACGGCAGCCACGGCGGCGGCCTGGCGGCGGCGCGCTTCTGCAACCAGCACGGCGCCCAGGTGAGCATCCTCGAGCAGCGCCCGGCGAACGAGCTCGGGGCGGGCGCGGAGGAGGCGCTGTCCCAGGGCTGGGGCTGGCACGTCGGCGACGCCAGCCATCCCGCCTTCGCCAGCGCTGAGCTGGTGGTGGCCTCGCCGGCCATCCCGCCGCGCGCCTGGCCGGAGCGCCATCCGCCGGTAACCAGTCCGGAGGGGCTGTTCTGCGCCCACCACCGCGGCGTGCGCCTGGCGGTCACCGGCACCAAGGGCAAGAGCACCACCGCCCACCTCTGCGGCGCCCTGCTCGGCTGGCCGGTGGCGGGCAACAGCAACGAGCCGCTGCTCGCTGCCCTCGCGCGCCTGGGCCCCGAGGCGCCTCTGGTGTGCGAACTGTCGAGCTTCCAGCTGCACTACCTGGCGTTGCAGCCGCCGCGCTTCACCGCCGCGGTGTTCACCAGCCTGGCCAGCGACCACCTCGACTGGCACCCCGACCTGGCGCATTACCAGGCGTGCAAGCGCCGG
>JAYVMM010000324.1:0-3043 GCA_043758975.1 Planctomycetota bacterium
GCTGCATCGCCGGTGGCGGCGGGCACTTTTGGCGCGGCAGTTATGGCTGGCGGAGCTGGCGCTGCAGCGGTAGCCGGGGCCACCGCAGGCTGAGCGGTCGCCGGCGGCTCGACCCCCAGCAGCGAGGCGCACGCGCAACCCGCCAGCACCAGGAGCAGAAGCGCGGCGAGCGCCGCCCAATGGTGCGGTAGGCGGCGGATGGTTGGACGGAAGAAGAGGTCGGAAATCACTGGCGCAAAGGGTGGGCGTCTGCTGGAGAATACGAGGGTTATTTCCCCGCCGTCCTCGGTAAATTACGCGAAGTCCTCGCGAGCGTGGTTCAATTGCAGTCCCCGGGGGCGATCCCTGCGCTTTGGATGGATGGATCAATTTCTGTAGCGCAAAATTTTTGGAACAATTAACCTCAGAAGCCGGCCTTGTTGGTCGTACTTATCAGGCCGAAGTCCATTGCCCTGGCAGAACGGCGGCCACGATCGCGCCATCGGGAGAAGCGCCATGGCCGCGGACGGCATCATCGCCCTGATCGACGTCGACAATACCCTGCTCGACAATGACCATGTCATCAGCGACCTCCGTCAGCATCTCATCACGGTCCTTGGCGCTCGGCGCCACGGTCGCTACTGGACGATATTCGAGGAGCTGCGGCGCGAGCTCGGCTACGCCGACTACCTCGGTGCGCTACAGCGCTACCGCATCGAGCTGCCGCGAGACAGCCATTTCCAGGAGGTCTCGCGCTTCCTCATCGATTACCCCTTCGCCAACCGGCTGTTCCCGGGCTCGCTCGACGCCCTCACCCACCTCGCCGCGTTCGCAGCCCCGGTGATCCTCTCCGATGGCGATGTGGTCTTCCAGCCGCGCAAGATCGAGCGCTCCGGGCTGGCCGAGGCGGTGGCGGGACGGGTGCTGATCTACGTGCACAAGGAGCTCGAGCTCGCGGAGGTCGCACGGCGCTACCCCGCCCGACATTACCTCCTGGTCGACGACAAAGTGCGCATCCTCAGCGCAGTGAAGCAGGCGTGGGGGAGCAGGGTGACCACCATCTTCCCGCGCCAGGGCCATTACGCGCGGGATGCCGCGCTGGTAGCCGCCCATCCGCCGCCGGACCTCGCCATCGAACGCATCGGCGATCTGGTCTCATTCGGTCGCGACGAGCTGGTCGAGGCCGGAACCGGCATAGTCCGCCACCCAGACGGGAGGAAACGATGAGCACAGCGGCGAGGCGCATCCTGGTCCTCGATATCGGCGGTTCCCACGTCAAGATGCTCGCGAGCGGCGCCAAGGTGCCGCGCGCCTTCCCCTCCGGACCGTCGCTGACCGCCAAACGCATGGTCGCCCAGGTCCTCGCCATCGCCGCAGGCTGGGAATTCGACGTGCTGTCGCTCGGCTATCCCGGCCCGGTCATCCATGGTCGCATCGCCGCTGAGCCGCACAACCTCAAGGCGGGCTGGGTCGGCTTCGACTTCCAAGACGCCTTCAAACGGCCCGTCCGCATCATCAACGATGCCGCCATGCAGGCGCTGGGCAGTTATCGCACCGGCACCATGCTGTTCCTCGGCCTGGGCACCGGGTTGGGCTCGGCGATGATCATCGACGGCAGGGTCGAGCCGATGGAGCTCGGGCATCTCCCATACCGCAAGGCCACCTACGAGGACTATGTCGGTGAACGCGGCCTCGAACGCCTGGGCAAGAAGCGCTGGTGCCGCCATGTCGCCAAGGTCGTCGAACTCCTCGCCGCCGCACTGCAGCCCGACGAGGTGGTGCTGGGCGGCGGCAACGTCCGTCTGCTCCGCGAACTGCCGGACGGCGCCCGCGTGGTGACCAATGCCAATGCCTTCGTCGGCGGCTTTCGACTGTGGGATGGACCGCCACGGCCATCACCCCGGCGCGCCCGCTAGGGCAATGCACCACCAGGCACCGAGCGGTCGGGAAGCGTGATTAACAGGTGCAGCCGGGGGGCGTAACCGCCCCCCGGCTGCACACCCTCCGCGCTGCTAATGGGCCGGAGCCGGGGTCAGAGCCGGGCCGCCGACGCGCTGGTAGCGGTAGTAGACTTCGAGGCACAGGCAGCAGTAGGCGGTGCTCAGGATGCGCCCATGGGCATTGCCGTGGAACTTGGTGCCTTCCCAGTTCCAGCTCCCATCGTAGCACCCGTCGCCCTTGCGCTGGGCGTTGACCAGCATGTCGCGCACGGTGTTGTTCCACTTGGTCCAGCGCTCGCCGCCGGCCTGGAAGATCGCCAGGGTGTTGTAGTACATGTAGTAGGTGTTGCAGGGGTAAGCGGTCGGGAACTGGTACTTCATGATGTGGTTGCACAGCGATTCGAGCATGATGTCGCCGGCATGGTGGCCGAGGAACACCGCACACAGCGCGCCCACCGGGGCCATGTCATGGTTCTCCGAGCCCGGCGCATCGATCTGCACCTGGTCGCTGGTGGCATCCCAGGTGTAGGGGAAGCTCGAGGTCGCCGAGTACTGGTCGCTGAGCTTGGCCCAGTCCTTGTTCGCGGCCTTCCAGGCGCGCTCGAGCCACTTCTTGGCGCCCTCCATGCCGTTGCCGACGTTCAGTCCGCCGGCCAAACCGCTCTTGAGCGCCATCACATTCCAGCCGCTGACCGAGGAGTCGTTGCGCTCGGGCTTGGGGTCGGTGTAGTCCCAGCCCAGACCGGAGTACTGCGCATCCGAGGCCTTGGCATCCTTGTTCTGGCGCGCCAGCACCAGCTTGATGCCGTTCTGCGCAGGCAGCCTGAGGTCGGGGTCATTGGTCATCGCGTATGCTTCGGCAAGGGCCATGGTGGCAACGGCGTGCTCGTAATTGCGGTTGCCCATCAGGCCGTCGGCCTTCTGCACCGAGCGCAGGTAGTCGATGCCCTTCTGCACCGTGGGCTTGAACTGGTTCGGGGTCTTATGGTCGTAGCCAGCGCCGAGGAAGCACAGCAGCGCATAGCCGGTCATCGCCACATTGGCATCGCTTCCGCCGGAATCGCCCGCGCTTCCCGGCTCGCATTTCTGCGCCTCGAGGCAGTTGGCCGGGTACTTCTCGGCGT
>JAYVMM010000325.1:0-2957 GCA_043758975.1 Planctomycetota bacterium
GTCCGGGGTCTACGTCAGCGCCGACGAAGTCTATTCGCTGATGTTCAACGAAGAGGACCACGTTCGCCTGCAGGTGATCAGCGCCGGGCTGTGCGCCAATGCCAACCTCGAGCTCGCGGTGCGCCTCGACCAGGCGCTCGAGGGCGCCCTCGGCTGGTCCTTCCACCCGCAGTACGGCTACCTCACCGCCTGCCCGACCAACGTCGGCACCGGGCTGCGCGCCTCGGTCATGCTCCACCTCCCGGCGCTGGTCGAGAGCGGCGAGCTCAAGCAGGTGCTGCGCGGGCTGGCCAAGCTGCACATGACGGTGCGTGGCCTGCACGGCGAGGGCAGCGAGCCCGCCGGCCACTACTACCAGATCAGCAACCAGCGCGCCCTGGGCGCCGCCGAGCGCGACATCGTCGACCAGCTCAACGAAACCGTCGAGCGCATCGTCGCCTACGAGCAGCTGGCGCGCCAGGCGCTGCTCGCCAACCAGCGCTGGCGCATCGAGGACAAGGTCTTCCGCGCCTGGGGCCTGCTCACCAATGCGCGCAGCCTGACCACTGACGAGCTCACCGAGCACCTCAGCTGGATCCGCCTGGGTGCAGCCTTGGAGATGCTGGAGTGGCGGAACTGGAAAATCCTGGATAGAATCTCCTTGCAGTGCCAAGCAGCCCACATCCAGTTGCAGCATGCGGATACCGGCGATGCGGAACGTCGCGACCGGTTGCGGGCCGATTTGGTACGCAAATGGCTTTCGTCCCCAATGACCGAGCGCAACTGACCCTTTCCGACCCACCTCGCGACGACCCCGACAACCCCCGGCGAGCCCATGTTCGACAAATTCACCGACCGCGCGCGCAAGATCATCGCCCTCGCCCAGAAGGAGGCCGAGCGCTTCCACCATGACTACATCGGCACCGAGCACCTCCTGCTCGGGCTGGTCAAGGAAGGCAGCGGGGTGGCGGTCACCGCGCTGAACAACCTCAGCGTCGACGTCGAGAAGGTGCGGCGCGAGGTCGAGAAGCTGGTGGTGATCGCCGACAAGGAAGCACCCAGTGGCCCGCTCCCCTTCACCCCCCAGGCCAAGCGCGTGCTCGAACTCGCCAGCGAGGAGGCGCGCGCCCTCGGCCATCCCTACATCGGCACCGAGCACATCCTGCTCGGCCTGCTCTCCGAGCAGGACAGCGTCGCCGCCCAGGTGCTGATCAACCTCGACCTCAAGCTCGAGGACGTGCGCAACGAGATCCTCGACCTGCTCGGGGCCTCCGACGTCTCCAACATGCCGCAGTCCTCCGCCGGCACCCAGAGCGAGAAGGCGAGCGAGAAGCCGGCGACCAAGGGCGGCAAGAAGGGCGAGGAGTCGGCCACCCCGGCGCTCGACGCCTTCGGGCGCGACCTCACCGCGGCGGCCGAAGCCGGCGAGCTCGATCCGGTGATCGGACGGGCCAAGGAGATCGAGCGCCTGTGGCAGATCCTCTGCCGCCGCACCAAGAACAATCCGGTGCTGCTCGGCGAGCCCGGGGTGGGCAAGACCGCCATCGTCGAGGGCCTGGCGCAATCGATCGTCAAGCACGAGGTCCCCGACCTGCTCGCCAACAAGCGCATCATCTCCCTCGACCTCGCCTCGATGGTCGCCGGCACCAAGTACCGCGGCCAGTTCGAGGAGCGCATCAAGGCGGTGATGAAGGAGGTCAAGCAGTCGAAGAACATCATCCTCTTCATCGACGAGCTGCACACCCTGGTCGGCGCCGGCGGCGCCGAGGGCGCGATCGACGCCTCCAACGTACTCAAGCCCGCGCTCTCGCGCGGCGAAATGCAGTGCATCGGCGCCACCACCCTCGACGAGTTCCGCAAGTACATCGAGAAGGACGGCGCGCTCGAGCGCCGCTTCCAGTCGATCATCGTCGATCCCCCGTCGACCGAGGACGCCATCAAGATCCTCCAGGGCCTGCGCGACAAGTACGAGGCCCACCACCGCATCAAGATCACCGACCTGGCGATCGCCGCCGCGGTCAAGCTCAGCGACCGCTACATCACCGGGCGCTTCCTGCCCGACAAGGCGATCGACGTCATCGACGAGGCCGGCGCCAAGCTGCGCCTGAAGGCCACTTCCAAGGCCCCCGCCTACAAGGAGCTCGAGGCCGAGATCAAGGAGCTCGAGCGCCAGAAGTCCGAGGCGGTACTCAACCAGGACTACGAGAAAGCTGCCGAGTTCCGCGACCGCGCCGAGCGCAAGAAGAAGGACCTCGCCGACCTCAAGCGCAAGCACCAGGAGCAGTCCAAGGAGCTCTGCGGCACCGTCGACGAGCACATCGTCAGCGAGATCGTCGCTTCGATGACCGGCATCCCGCTGCAGCGCCTCGACCAGGGCGAGGCCAACCGCCTGCTCGAGCTCGAGAGCCACCTGCACCGCAAGGTCATCAGCCAGGACGAGGCGATCAAGGCGGTGGCGCGCGCCATCCGCCGTTCGCGCTCCGGGCTCAAGGACCCCAAGCGCCCGGTCGGCTGCTTCATGCTCGTCGGTCCCACCGGCGTGGGCAAGACCCTGCTGTGCAAGGCGCTGGCCGAGTTCATGTTCGGCGGAGAGGAGGCGCTGGTGCAGATCGACATGTCGGAGTACGGAGAGAAGCACAACGCCTCGCGCCTGGTCGGCGCGCCGCCCGGATACGTCGGCTACGAGGAGGGCGGCCAGCTCACCGAGAAGGTGCGCCGGCGCCCCTACTCGGTGGTGCTGTTCGACGAGATCGAGAAGGCGCACGGCGACGTCTACAACATGCTGCTGCAGATCATGGAGGAGGGCAAGCTGACCGACTCCTTCGGGCGGGTAGTGGACTTCCGCAACACCATCATCGTCATGACCTCCAACGTCGGCGCCGCCCACGCCGGCGAGGCCGGCACCCTCGGCTTCGATACCGCCCCCGGGACCAGCGAGAACTACGCCTACAAGGCGACCAAGCTCGCCTACCATAAGG
>JAYVMM010000326.1:0-4944 GCA_043758975.1 Planctomycetota bacterium
TGATCGCCGGCTTCCTCGCCCCTGATCAGGGCTCAATCGTCTTTGGCGACCAGGAGGTCACCCGCCTGGTGCCCGAACGGCCATTGCGGCGCGGGCTTCTCGGGGCGCAGGTGGTGCTGGATGAAGTCGATGCCCAGGCCGAGCGCGGCCAGCCCGAGCAGGCCGAGGGCGAGCAGCACGGTCTGGCACAGCAGCACCTTGACGCACTCGCCGCGGTAGCGCCAGCTCAGCGCGAGCAGCCGGCGGATGAGGGTGGCGTTGGAGAACGCCGGCGCGGTCTGCTGGATGGTCGAGAGCGAGGTCAAGGCGGCGTCCGCGCCCGGGTCGGCGCGCGTTACGGCGGGCGCGCGCGGGTGCTCCCGCCACCATAGCCCCGGGACGGTGAATGCCAGGGCGCACCGCCACCGCGTGCGCCCAGCGCTGCGCCCAGCGCTGCGCCCAGCGCTGCGCGCGGCGGTGCGAGGCAGTCGACCGCGTCCGCCTTGACCGACCAGGCGAGCGGCCATGCTCCCGCCATGATTCCGATCGGCGTGCGGGGGGTGTGCAAGAGCTTCGCGCCGGGGGTGCGGGTGCTCGACCAGCTCAATCTGGAGATCGCCGCCGGCGAGGTCTTCTTCCTGCTCGGCGGCAGCGGCTGCGGCAAGACCACCCTGCTGCGCATGATCGCCGGCTTCCTCGCCCCTGATCAGGGCTCAATCGTCTTTGGCGACCAGGAGGTCACCCGCCTGGTGCCCGAACGGCGCGGCGCCGGCATGGTGTTCCAGAACTACGCCCTGTGGCCGCACCTGAGTGTGGGCGAGAACGTCGCCTTCGGCCTCGAGGTCCGCCGCGTGCCGGCGGGCGAGCAGCGCACGCGCGTCGACCAGGCGCTCAATCTGGTCGAGCTGCCGGGCTTCGCCGGGCGGCGCATCCACGAGCTCTCGGGCGGCCAGCAGCAGCGCGTGGCGCTGGCGCGCGCGCTGGTCATCCGCCCGGCGGTGCTGCTGCTCGACGAGCCGCTCTCCAACCTCGATGCGCGCCTGCGCTCGGTGATGCGCGCGAGCATCCGCCGGGTGTGCAAGGAGGCCGGCGTCACCGCGCTCTACGTCACCCATGACCAGCAGGAGGCGCTCTCCACCGGCGACCGCATCGCGCTCCTGGTCGCCGGGCGGGTGGCCCAGGTCGGCACCCCGCGCGAGCTCTATGCGCGCCCGGCCAGCCGCGCGGTCGCCGCCTTCATCGGCGAGGCCAACCTGCTGCCCGGCACCGTCGCCGGCCCAGGGCTGGTGACGACCGCGCTCGGCGCGCTGCACAGCGCCTGCATGCCCGATGGTCTGTCCGTAGGCGCGCCAGTCACCGTGTGCCTGCGCCCGGAGCACCTCCGCCTCGCCGCGCGCGCAGCCGCGGCGGCGCCGGGCGAGCCGCCCGGCAACCGCTTCGACGTGCGCATCAGCGCGCAGAGCTACCTCGGCGACCGCGCCCTGTGGACGCTGCGCTCTAGCGAGGTCGAGCTGAGCGTGAGCGAGGGTGCGCCGCCGGCGCGCGCGCAGGGTTCGGAGCTGAGCTGCTTCGTCGCCGCCACCGATACCGTGGTCCTGGCGCAGTGAGGCCGCTGGGCGTGTGCCTGGCGGCGCTGCCGGCGCTGCTGCTGCTCGCCCTGCCGCTGACGCTGCGCGAGCGCGGCGCCGCGCCCGCGCCGGGCGCCAGGGAGCTAGTCATCATCGGCCCCAACAATGAGACCATCCGTCGGGAATTCGGCGCCGCCTTCGCGGTCTACGCCCGCCGCGAGCTCGGATTCGAGGTGGCGCTCGACTGGCGCACCCCGGGCGGCACCTCGGAGATCATCAACCTGGTCGACGAGCAGTTCAAGGCCGCCTACCAGGCCGCCCATCCCGCCCTTAGCGCGGTGGGCCTGAAGGCGGCGCTGAAGGCCTTCAACGATCCCGCCAACGATCGCGATGACGCGCCGGCGGAGGCGCGCGCGGTGCGCCGCGAGTTCCTCGCAAGCAAGCTCGGTATCGGCCTCGATCTCATGCTCGGTGGCGGCGAGTTCGACCACCGCGTCAACCTCGCCGGGCGCGGCTACGTGGTCGAGAGCGGGCTGGTGGCGGCCATGCCCGAGGTCTTCCGCCCCGAGGTCATCCCGGCTACGCTCGCGGGCGAGACCATCTACGACCCGCGCGGACGCTATCTCGGCGTCGCGCTCTCCAGCTTCGGCATTTGCTACAGCCCCGACCGCCTGGCGCGCATCCCCGGGCTGAGCGCGCCGAGCGCCTGGCGCGACCTCGGCGACCCGCGCCTGTGCGGCGCGGTGGCGATGGCCGACCCCGCGCGCTCGGGCTCGATCACCACCTGCTACGTGCTGATGATCCAGCAGGCGATGGCCGAGGCGGTGGGCGCCGCCGCGGCGGCTGGCGGCGCGCCTGAAAGCGCAGCAGCGCTCGATGCCGGCTGGCAGGATGGCCTAGGGCTGATCAAGCGCATCGCCGGCAACGCGCGCTACGTCACCGACTCCGCCACCCGGGTGCCCTACGACGTCGCGCGCGGCGACGCCGCCGCCGGCATGTGCATCGACTTCTACGGGCGCGCCGAGGGGGAATGGACCGTCCAGGAGAGCGGGCGCGAGCGCGTGCGCTTCACCACCCCGCTCGGCGGCAGCACCTACTCCGCCGATCCGGTAGGTTGCTTCCGCGGGGCGCCGCACCAGGAGCTCGCCCTCGCCTTCATGCGCTTCCTGCTCTCGCGCGACGCGCAGCAGCTGTGGAACTACAAGATCGGCGAAGCGGGCGGCCCGGGGCGCTACGCCCTGCGCCGCCTGCCGGTGCGCCGCGACCTCTACAGTACCGCCGACCGCGCGCACATGAGCGATCCCGACGAGGACCCTTACGCGCGCGCCGGCGCTTTCCACGCCCAGCCGGGCTGGACCGGACCCTACTTCGATCTCATCCGCGCCACCCTCAAGGCGGTGGTGATCGACCCGCGCCCGGAGCTCGCCACCGCCTGGCGCGCGATCATCGCTGGCGGCGGGGCGGCAGCGCTGCCGCAGGCGATGGCCGAGTTCGCCTGGCTGCCCTATACACGTCACGAGGCGGAGGCGGCCAAGCAGGAGCTGGCCCACGACAAGGCCGGCACCATGCAGCGCTGGTGCGTGCAGGCGCAGGAGCATTACTACAAGGCGGCGGCCCTCGCCGCGGCGGGGCGCTGATGCGCCGCTCGGCCTTCGCCGCGCTGCCAGGCTGGCTCGCCATCGGCGCGGTCACCGCCTTCCTCGCGGTCTTCCTGCTCCTGCCCCTGGCGCTGATCCTGTTCCAGGGTTTTAGCGGGGCAGACGGTCTGAGCCTGGCGCCGCTTACGAACGTGTTTCTCCACCCGCTTTACCGCCAGGGCCTGCTCAACAGCGCCGCCATCGCCGCGACCTCCACCCTGCTCGCCGCCCTGATCGCGCTGCCGGTGGCGTGGGTGATGGCGCGCTACCGCTTCCGCGGGCGCACCATCCTGGAGGCGGCCCTGCTCGCCCCGCTCATCCTGCCGCCTTTCGTCGGCGCGCTCGGGGTGTCGCAGTTGTTCGGCCAGTTCGGCGCTATCAACGCGGCGCTTGCCGACCTCGGCGTAGTCGCCGCGGGTGGCGGACCCGACTGGCTGGGCGATCACCGTTTCGCCATGGTCTGCGTGCTCGAGGCGCTGCACCTCTACCCCATCCTCTACCTCAACACCGCCACCAGCCTGGCGCGCCTCGACCAGGCGCTGCTCGACGCCGCCCAGGGCCTCGGCGCCTCGCCCTGGCGGCGCTTGCGCACGGTGGTGCTGCCGCTGATCGCGCCGGGGGTCTTCGGCGGCGGCATCATCGTGCTGGTGTGGAGCTTCACTGAACTGGGTACGCCCTTGATGCTCGGCTATGAGCGCGCCACCCCGGTGCAGATCTTCAATGGCCTGAGCGAGCTGCGCGGCAACCCCGCGCCCTTCGCCCTGGTGGTGATCATGCTCGCGCTCTCCGCTGCGCTCTACCTCATCGCCCGCTTGATCTTCCTGCGCCGCCACCACGCCCTGCTCGCCAAGCAGGCGGCGGGGATGGTCCCCATCGCCCTGCGCGGCTGGCGTGCGGCGGCGGCGGTCGCCCTGCCGGTGGCGGTGGTGGCCGCCGCCACCGCCCCGCACGTCGCGGTGGTGCTGCTCGCCTTCGCCTCGGAGTGGTACGCCAGCGTGCTGCCCGGTGGCTGGACGCTCTCCCACCTCAGCGGCGCCCTCGCTCATCCGGCGGTGGTGCCGGGGGTGCTCAACAGCCTGGGCTATGCCGGCGGCGCCACCGCGCTGACCCTGGTGCTGGGGGTGTTCATCGCCTGGGTTGGCGTGCGCTCCCGCCCGCCGGGCTGGCAGCTGCTCGACGGCCTGGCCATGCTGCCGCTCGCCATCCCCGGGGTGGTGATGGCCTTCGGCATGTTCATCTTCTGCCAGGCGCTGAGAAAATGGCACTTCGACGCCGCCTACGCCGCGCTCGATCCGGTCGGCAACCCCACCCTGCTGCTGATCATCGCCTACGCGGTGCGCCGCCTGCCGCATGTGGTGCGCACCGCCGCCGCCGGCCTCGCCCAGCTGCCGGTAGCCTATGAGGAGGCCGCCGCCGGCCTCGGCGCGGGGATGCTGATGCGGCTGCGGCGCATCACCCTGCCGCTGCTGCTCGGCAGCCTGGTCGCCGGCGGCCTGCTCGCCTTCTGCTACTCCATGCTCGAGGTCAGCGATTCGCTGATCCTGGCGCAGAAGCACGATTTCTTCCCGCTCAGCAAGGTGCTGTTCGAGCTGGTCACCATCCTCGGCCCCGGCCCGGCCCTGGCCTGCGCCCTGGCGCTGTGGGCGATGCTCTTTCTCGTCAGCCTGCTCTACCTCGCCAGCGCGCTGCTCGGCAAGGGCCTGCCGGCGCTGTTCCGCGATTGAGCGCCGCGCGCACCCCTGCTAGCCTCAGCGGTGACC
>JAYVMM010000327.1:0-2700 GCA_043758975.1 Planctomycetota bacterium
CTCTCTCTCTCTCTCTCTCTCTCTCTCTCTCGTCAGCCCACCATCGGCGGCCACATGCCGAGCGGGTCGAGGAAGGAGCGCAGGGTCTCGGGCAGGCGCTTGATCACCCCTTCGGCGTCGTAGCAGGGGCCCTGCTCGAGCCACAGGCGGTCGGCGGCGGTGGTGATCCACAGCACCGCCATGCGCGCGGCGTCGAACGGACTGGCGCCGCGCGCCATCAGCCCGGCGGCGAGGCCGGCGAGCACATCGCCGGTGCCGCCGACCGCCATGCGCGGATTGCCGCGCGGATTGCGCTGCCAGCGCCAGCCGTCGCTCACCAGGTCGACCACCGCCTTGGCCAGCAGCACGCGGTCGGGGCGGGCGAAACCGTGCAGGGTCTCCTCGTCGATCGGCATGCCGAGCAGGTTGCGCGCCTCGGTGCGGTGCGGGGTGATGAGGATGCGCGCATCGCCCTCGGGCAGATTGCGCAGCTGGTCGCCGAGCGCGGCGATGGCGTCGGCGTCGATGATCACCGGCACTCCCATCTCCACCGCCAGGCTGAAGGCCTGCTGCGCCGCCTCGTGGCAGCCCGCCTCGCGCCCGAGACCGTTGCCGATCAAAACCGCGCTCGCACGCACCAACAGGGGAGTGAGCTCCTCGGGGTCGGCAGGGCTCAGGGTGCGGTTGAACTGGCGGTGGAAGACGATGGTGGGCGGCAGCTTGGGACCGTCGCCGGTCCACGCGCGCACGAGATCGCAGCCGGTCATCACCGCCGCCCGGCAGGCCAGCTCGAGGGCGCCGGGGAAGACCCCGCCACCGACTACCAGGAGCTCGCCGTGGGTGCCTTTGTGGCCGGTGCGCTTGAGCGGGGGGAAGCGGCGGAAGCAGGTCGGTTGGACGTCCTGATAGGCCGCCGGCAGCACCCCGATGTCGACGGTCTTGAATTCGCCGATGCCGGACTGGCGCAGCAGCTCGAGCTTGGCCACCTGCAGGCAGAGGGTGAGGGTGGCGGGCAGGCAGAGGTCGCTGCCCAGCCCGCTCGGCACATCGGCGGAGAGGATCGGGCAGCCGAGCGCGCGCAAAGCCACCAGCGCCGAGGCGATCGGCTCGCGCGGGCGCCCGCGCATGCCGGCGCCGAGCACGGCATCGACGAGCAGGGCCGGCGCCTCGCCCGGCACTGAGCTCAGGCGCTGCACGCTCTCAGGCAGGCGCGCCGCCTGCGCCTCGCACAGTGCGCTGCGCGGTTTGACCACCGGCCAGACCTGGACCCGGCGCCCGGCGGCGGCGAGCAGGCGCGCGGTGACGTAGCCGTCGCCGCCGTTGTTGCTCGGGCCGCAGGCGACCAGGATGGTGCCCTCGCCGCAGAGCTGCTGCGCTGCGCGCGCGAGCGCCGCCCCGGCATTCTCCATCAAGTCGCCGAGGTCCTGCCCGAGCAGCACCGCCGCCTCATCGATGAGGGTGGCCTCATGCAACGGCACCAAAGGGGCGGGCAGCGCCATAGACGGCGATAGTGGCGGGCCCGCGCCACCTCCGCAAGCAGGACCGCGGTGGGAGGGGGGTCAATGACGCATGCGCCCGGTGCGTCAGCCCGCACCGGCCTCAGCCGCTGCGCACCATGCGCCAGCAGCGGTGGATGCGCCGGTTGCGGAAATCCTCCGGGATGCTGCGGCTGCTGATGTCCTCGCTGGCGAAGCTCGGCAGGCCGGCCTCCGCCAGGCGGAAGGCGCGCGCATTGGTGCTGAAGTAGAGCACCCCGCCCGGGCGCAGCAGGCGGTGGCAGCGCGCCAAGAGCCAAGGATGGTCGCGCTCGACTGCGAAATCGCGCGCCATGGCCTTGGAATTGGAGAAGGTCGGCGGATCGAGGATGATGAGGTCGAAGCGCCCGCCGGGCAGCGCCTCGTCGGCGAGGTAGGCCAGGCAGTCGGTGCGCAGCAGCTCATGGCCGGGGCCAGGCGGCAGGTCGTTGAGGACGAGGTTGCGCGCCGCCCACTCGAGGTAGGTGTGGCTGAGGTCGACGGTGGTGGTGGCGGTGGCGCCGCCGGCGCGCGCGGCGCAACTGAAGGAGCCGGTGTAGGCGAAGAGGTTGAGCACCTCCTTGCCGGCTGACTCGGCGCGCACCTCGGCGCGTGTCGGGCGGTGGTCGAGGAAGAGCCCGGTATCGAGGTAGTCCGAGAGGTTGACCTCGAAGCGCAGGCCATTCTCCACCACCACCTTGGTCGCACCGCGCTGGGCCAGGCGGTGGTACTGGCCGTCGCCGTGCTGGCGGTCGCGCTGGCGGAAGCGGCGCTTGAGGAACACCCGCTCCGGCGGCAGTGACAGCGCGCCCTGGATCGCCTGCTCGACCCCGTCCAGCCACGCCTGCTCGGCGGCGGCATCCTCATTGCGTGTGCGCGCGAAGGCCCACGCCACCGCATCGCCATCGTACCAGTCGACGATCAGCGGCTGGTCGGGGATGTCCTTCTCGTACAGCCGATAGCAGCTGGTGGCGGTGCGGCGCGCCCATTTGCGGAGATGGCGGTGGACGCGGCTGAGGCGGTTGGCGAGCTGTTGGTGGCCGTGCTCCACCACGGCCATCATCGTCCGCCTGGGCGCTTGCCAACACCCGATCCGCTCAGCCCCCGCGCAGGGCGTCGGCGCCGCCAGCACCGCCGCCGCCACCGCCACCCCTGGCGCTGGCCAGACGCAGCAGGCGCGCATCCGGCCGCCCGCCGGCTCGCCACA
>JAYVMM010000328.1:0-6929 GCA_043758975.1 Planctomycetota bacterium
GCGGCCAACCGCGAACACTGGGCGTCATGGGGACCGGCTGAGCTCGCCCTGCCGCTGGGGCTGATCACGCTCTCCACCCTGGTCTCCGCCTGCTGCTGCTGGCCGTTCGCCGCCAGGCTGGCGCGCACGGAGGCGGTGTCCTTCACCTGCTCTTCGCTCTACATGAACAATGGCCTGGCGGTCGCGCTGGCGGTGGCCTTCTACCAGGGCGATCCCCACCTATTGCTGCCGGCCATCCTGGTGCAGCTGCCGATGATTGCAGCGGTGGCGCTTATCGGCTCCCGCCTGGGGGCGGCGCGCACCCCTGCTCCCTGAGCGCGTCCGCGCCGGGCTAGTGCTTGATCGCGGTGAGCAGCGCCATCATGCGCCGGCCTTCCTGGCGCGGCTCCTGCTCCATCTTGGCGATGTCGGCGAGCATGGCGGCGAACTTCTTGATCTGCTCGATGCCGATTTCCTTGTGGCTCATCTCGCGCCCGCGGAACTGCAGCAGGATGGCGACCTTGTGCCCCTCGTTGAGGAATTCGCGGGCATGCTTGGCCTTGATCTCGATGTCGCCCTGGCCGGTACCGGGGCGCAGGCGCACCTCCTTGGTGTCGACCTTGTGCGCGTTGGCCTTGGCCTGGCGCTCCTTCTTCTGCAGCTCGAAGAGGAATTTGCTGTAGTCTTGGATGCGGCACACCGGCGGCTTGGCATCGGCCGAGACCTCGACCAGGTCGAGGCCGGCGGTCTGGGCCCTCAGCATGGCATCGGCGATGGTGACGATGCCGACCTGGGCTCCGGTCTCGTCGATCAGGCGGACCGAGGGGACCCTGATCTTGTCATTGATGCGCGCCCGGTTCGCGGTCTCGGGCAGGGGCAGCGGCATCCGGCTACGGCGTCGACCGATCAAACGGCGTTCTCCAAGGGGGGACGGGGGGCGGAACGTGGGCAGGAGCCCACCAGCCGCGTGTGCGGCGAGGGCACTATGCCAGCCAAGGCCACCGACACAAGCGCTTGCGGCTTCATGCGCTGGGCACGCCGAGGTCGTCGTTCTCGGCGTCGCCGGCCTGGCCGGCTTGGCCGGGCACGGTGGGCGGGGCGGTCAGCTCCTGCAGCGAGGCGCCCGTGCGGGTGAAGGTCATCAGCAGGGGGGCGGAGACGAACACCGACGAGTAGGTGCCCAGGGTCAGCCCGATGAGCAGGGTGGCGGTGAAGGGCAGCAGGGCGTCGCCGCCGAAGAGGAAGAGGATGGCGGCGGTGATGATCACCGTGCCCGAGGTCAGCACCGTGCGCTGCATGGTCTGGGCGATCGAGATGTCGATCACCTCGGCCAGGCTGAGGCGCAGCTTGGGAATGTTCTCGCGGATGCGGTCGAAGGTCACGATGGTGCCGTTGATCGAGTAGCCGATGATGGTGAGCACGGCGGCGATCACCGTCAGGTCGATGCGCACGCCGCAGATCGAGATCAGGCCGACGGTGAGGATGACGTCGTGCACCAGGGCCACCACCGCGCCGATGCCGAAGCGGAATTCGAAGCGCGCGGCGACGTATGCGAGGATGGCGATGAAGCTGAGCACCACCGCGAGCAGGGCGAGCAGCTTCATGCGCCCGGCCACCTGGCCGGAGAAGTGCTCGGTCGAGGGGAACGGCTTGGCCACCGTGACGCGCTCCTTGCCGGCCTGGGTGGCGGCGGCGTTATAGAGCTCGAAGGCGGCGCGTGACTGGCCGTTGACGAGGTCGGCGGCGGGGGCGGCGGCACCTGAGCCGGTGGCGGAGAACTGCGCCTGCAGGCGGGTCAACACCGGGTCACTCACCTCGAGGGTGGCAACCGGCGCGGGCTTCTGGCGGTAGGTGGCGTTGATCTCCAGGCCGGTCTGCGGCTGGGCGAGCGCCTTGACCTCGCAGGCGGAGAGTTCGTCGCGCTTGCTGAGCACGGCGGCGAGCTGCTGGACCTGCTCGGTGTCAGGCGGCAACAGGGTGGCCACGCGCAGGGTGAGGTGGGCGTCCTGCCAGGCCGCCGAGAGCACTTCGTCGCCTTCCTTGGCCAGCTGGCCGGGGAAGGCGGCGGCGAGCTGCTGCTTGAAGGTGGAGGTGCGCACCGCGATCTGCGCCTGCAGGGCCTGGATCTCCTTGACCTTGGCCTCGACCTGCTTGTCCACCGCGCGCGCCTCGGTCTCCTTCGGCGGCAGCAGGTTGCGCAGCTCATTGGCCTGCTTCTGCAGCATGACCCGCTCCTCCTCGCGCACGTCGCGCTCGGCCTCGAGCCTGGAGCCGGCCTCATCGCGTCCGCGGAACACCCACTGCCGGCTCTTCGAGGCGTCGTCGCCGATGTTGGCGACGTAGGGCTGCATGCGCAGCTCCTGGAGCAGGTTGAGCTCCGCCGGCTTCTCGTCGTGCGCGGCCTTGATCGCGTGCTCGACGACGTTGAGGTCCTTGGCCTCCTTGAAGATCACCTGCACCATGTTGCCGCCGGTGAAGTCGATGTCGAAGTTGCGCTCGAAGCTGTCGTGCATGATGAGGTGGCCGAAGCAGAACCAGCCGGCGCCGAGCACGCCGGTGATGATCGAGAAGGCGTAGCCGATGTGACGCCAGCCGACGTAGGGCAGGCGCAGCGCCGGCACCCAGCTGGCCAGGGTCAGGGTCTGGCGTCCGCGGCACAGCCAGTCGGTGAACAGGCGACCGATGTAGATGCCGCTGAAAAGGTTGATGGCGATGCCGATCATCAGCGAGAGGCCGAAGCCCTTCACCGGGCCGGAGCCGATGTAGTAGAGGATGAGGGCGGTGATGAAGGTGGTAAGGTGGGCGTCGACGATGGTGAGGAAGGCGCGGTCGTAGCCGTGCTCGATGGCATAGGGCAGGCCCTTGTCCTCCTTGAGCTCCTCGCGGATGCGCTCGAAGACCAGGATGTTGGTATCGACCGCCATGCCGATGGTGAGCACCAGGCCGGCGAGGCCGGGCAGGGTGACGATGGCGCCGAACACCGAGAGGGTGGCGTAGATCAGCACCGCGGTGACCACCAGGCAGAGGTTGGCGACCACACCGAGGCGGCGGTAGTAGACCGCCATGAACAGCACGATGAGCGCGAAGGAGGACGCCATCGAGAACATCGCGCGGCTGACCGTCTCGGTGCCGAGGGTGGCGCCGACCACGCGCTCGGAGAGCACCTGCGGCTTGACCGCGAGCGAACCGGCCTGCAGCGAGGTGCGCAGGCGGTCGATCTCGTCCTGGGTGAAGTTGCCGGTGATCTGGCACTGGTTCACGCTCGGGCTCTTGACCACCGGGTCGGACTGCACCACGCCGTCGAAGAGGATGGCCAGGCGACCGGTGCCGGTGCCGTTGCCGCGTTCATGGCCGGTGGCGAAGAGGCGCGAGGTGAAGGCCTCATTGCGCGTCGCGCCGATGGCGGTGAAGGTGATCGACACCGCCGGGGTGCCCTGGTCGAGCGTCTGCGAGGCGTCGGCGACGTCCTTGCCGGTGAGTTCGGCCTTGCCCAAGCGGTAGAATTGGGTGGGAGTGAAGCCGGGGTCGACGCGCTTGGCCGCGACCAGGTCGGTGCGGTTGTGGTAGACCCCGGGGGCGAAGTCGTAGCCGCCATTGGCGCGCTCGACCACCTTCGACTCGGGGCCGCCGGGGGCGGCACGGTCGCCATAGTCCTCGAGGATCTCGCGGAACTCCAGGCGCCCGGTGTCCTCGAGCACCTTGCGCGTGCGCGCGGCGTCGGCGACGGTGCCGCCGGGGATCACCACCTGGACATCGCCGTTGGAGAGCTTGGTCACTACCGGCTCGGTCAGGCCGCGGGTGTCGAGGCGCTTGCGCAGCACATGCATGACCTCGTCGTCGGCGGACTTGCGCTTACCGCCCTCGTCGCGCAGCTCGCATATGAATTCCACCCCGCCGCTGATGTCGATGCCCTTGCCGAGGTGGAACAGGCTGCGCGACGGGTTGCTGCGCTTGAAGGGCGAGCCCTGCATGCGGTGCTTGAGCGTGGTCTCGGCGACGGTGGCGGGCACGGTGAGCAGGAGGACGTGCTCGGCAGTGATCTCGCTGACCGTAACCGGGAGCGCCTCGTCGCGTCCGTTCGTGGCCAGGCGCTCGATCACCTGCTCGCGCTCGCGGCTGGAGGTCGGCACGAAGTTGCCGCCGAGGTCGGAGAACACCAGCTTGTAGGTGCGCCCGCCGTCGCTTGGAACTGCCACGGCCTTGTCCTCGAGCTGGACCTGGGCCTGGAGCTCCTGCTCGCCCACCAGCACCTTGTTCTGGAGGAAGAGCAGCAGCAGGGAGATGGCGAGCACCACGACGAAGACGATCAGGCGGCGGAGCATGGCGGACCTCGGACGGGGGGGCGGGCGGTGGCGGAGCGCTATTTGGCGGGCGCCGCGTTCGCGTTTGCGTTAGTTGCGGTGACGTTGGTGGCGACGGCGCCCTTGTTGAAGGTCACGACCAGGCCCTTGCCCTCCTCGCCGATGCGCACGTCGACGGTGAGCTCGCCCACGGCGACGACCTCGCCGTGCGCGCCGCCGATGGTGACGACCTGGTGCCCGGGCTTGATGCTGTCGACCAGCTCCTTGCGCTTCTTCTCCTCCTTCTTCTGCGGGCGGATCACCATCATCCAGAGGAACACGACCAAGAGGCCCATGATCAAGATCATGCTGGGATCGAACCCGGTGGCCTTAGCGCCCGTGCCGCCACCACCACCGGTGCCTGTCGGAGGGACGAGGGGGACCGGCTCAGGACCGCCGGCCTCGCCGGCGATGCCAGTCAGGCCGATGACCAGGGAGGAGGCGATGAGAATCAGGGCGCGGGGCATGGCATGGCTTTCGCACAACGACGCGGGTGGGAGGGGGAGGAGCGCGCATATCGCGCTCCCTGGGCGTACCTGGCAGGGCCGAGGTCGCTACACAAACAACGGTTACAACCACATTTAGGGAGAGCGTGGACCGCCGGCGCTGCCCTGCCTGGTGGTCGGCGCCGCCGGCGACCAGGACCATCCGGTGCTCGCCCCGAGCGCCGCAGGCGCCAGGCCCTGGGAGGGCATTGCGCGCGCCGGGCTGGCGGTGGGCTGGGCGAGGGCGAGTTCACGGCTGCAGTCGCCGGCGCGTCCGGGCGCGGCCAGCGCGGCAACCACCACCGTGGCCTCGTCTTCCGCCCCGCCCAAGCGGTCGAAGGCCAGGCGGATGCCGCCAAGCGCGGAGAGCAGCAGCGCCAGCACCGTGACGAAGGCCCGGGACAGGCTGCGTGGCGGTATGCCGGTGGTGCGGGCTGGCGGAAACATGGGCAGGCAGTGTATGGTGGCCGGGGCGTTGGCAAGCCTGGCGCCCTGAGCGGGCCGCCATGGACCGCTATTCGAGCTCGCGCGCCAGGCGGTAGTCGCGGTAGTTGCCCTTCCAGTCGGTCAGGCTTGGGCGCCCGTCTTGACCATCCTCCATGATCAGGGTGCGGGTGCCGACGGCATCGATGAACTCGCGGTCATGGCTGACGAACACCAGGGTGCCCTGGTACTCCTCAAGCGCCTCCTGCAGGGCCTCGATCGACTCCATGTCGAGGTGGCTGGTCGGCTCATCGAGGATCAGCACGTTGGCCTCCTGCAGCATCACCATCGAGAGCAGGCAGCGCACGCGCTCGCCACCGGAGAGCACTCCGACCTGCTTCTTGACGTCGTCGCCGGAGAACAGCATGCGCCCGAGCATCGAGCGCATGTTGTTGATGTCCTGGTTGTCGGTGAACTGCTTGATCCAGTCGAGGATGGGCAGTTCCTTGGCGGGGAACAGTCCGGCGCCCTCCTGCGGGAAGTAGGCGCGCGATGTGGTGCCGCCCCATACGACCTTGCCGGCGGTGGGGGTGAGCTCACCGAGCAGCAGGCGGATGAGGGTGGACTTGCCGATGCCGTTGCGCCCGACGATGCCGAGCTTGTCGCCGCGGTCGATGCGGGTGGTGAACTTCGCCAGCAGGGGCGGCCCGCCGGGATGGGCGAAGGAGAGGTTCTCGCAGCCGATGACGTCCTGTCCGCTCGGCTTGGGCAGCTTGAAGAACAGCCGCGGCGCCACCCGCGAGGAGGGTACCACGCGCTGGCCGGAGAGCTGGTCGATGAGCTTGACGCGCGAGGTCGCCTGCTTGGAGCGTGCGGCATTGGACTTGAAACGTTCGACGAAGCGCTTGAGCTTGGCCACCTGGCGCTCGACGCGCGAGGCCTCCTTGGAGCGCTGCGCGCGCGCGACCTGCTCCATCGCCTGGTAGACGTCGTAGGGTCCGGAGAAGATGCGGATGGTCTTGTAGTCGACGTCGCAGGTGTGCGAGCACACGCGGTTGAGGAAGTGGCGGTCGTGGCTCACCACCACGATCACCCCGTCATAGTCGGCGAGGAAATTCTCCAGCCACACGATGGCCGGGATGTCGAGGTTGTTGGTCGGCTCGTCGAGTAGCAGGACGTCGGGCTTGCTGAACACCGCCTGCGCCAGCAGCACACGCACTTGCAGCGCGGTGTCGATCTCCTTCATCTTCTTGTCGTGCACCCCCGGCGGCACCCCGAGGTCGGTGAGCACTTCGGCGGCGTTGCTCTCCTGGGTGTAGCCGTCGAGCTCCTGGAATTGCTCCTGCAGCGCGCCGAGGCGGTCGCCGTCGGCATCCGAGAAGTCTTTCTTGTTGGTCAGGCGTTCGATCTCCGACTGGATGGCCCAGATCTGCGGGTGCCCGATCAGCACCACATCGAGCACGCGCAGCTCCTCGTTGCCCGAGATGTCCTGACGCAGCCAGCCCATGCGCTTGCCGGGGTCGAGCACGACCTGGCCGGTGGTCGGCTCGAGCTCGCCGGTGAGGATCTTGATGAAGGTCGACTTGCCGGTGCCGTTGGCGCCGATCAGGCCATAGCAGTTGCCGGGCGTGAATTTGACCGAGACGCTCTCGAACAGCATCTTCTGCCCGAAGTTCATCGTGATGCCGCTCGTGCTGATCAT
>JAYVMM010000329.1:0-4275 GCA_043758975.1 Planctomycetota bacterium
AGGTCGGGGGCGGAGAGCAGCGGCGGGCGCTGCGCCGGGTTGGTGTAGGTGAGCGCCTCCTCCTGGGTCGCCTTCATGAGGTTGACGCGGATGCCGGCGGCGCGCGCACCTTCGAGGATGCCATCGAGGAACAGCCCGACGATGGGGTTGCCGAGTTCCAGGGCGCACACGGCGACAAGGGGCGCGGTCGAGCTCAGGTACGCGGGCATGGCGGATAATTGCTCCGCCAGCGCCAGGTACAATGGCGCTTCGTGACTACCGTGTGCAGTGTGCAGTGTGCGCGAGGCCCGCACGGGAGGCTCCGAGGTCAGCGGGTACCCGCGCCCAAGCTTATTCGCATCTTGGGCTTGGCGAACCGGGCCTGCATTTCAACACAGTACAATTACTCAACCGGTAGTTAACGCTATCGCCACCACCCGCGGGAGCATGTGCACACCGGACTACGTCTCATGGTCCCAACAGCTCACTCAGCGCTCTGATCCCGGCCAGACGCTCTCGACCACTTGGGTCGCACCAACAGTGAGCGTGGGCATGACCGTGTTAGCCGGCTTCTGAGTGCTGGATGGTGGCACGCAGCGCGGCCTATGGAATGTGAAGTGCTGACGTGCGGCGCTCACACACGACGGTCGACTAGGTAGTATTGCTGAACGGCACAAGGAAGCATACTCCACCATGGCCGAATCCACTTCAACCGGCCTCGACCATCCCCCGGTCGAGGCGACCGCGCACGGCGACCGCATCGGCCCGTACCGCCTCATATCGGTACTCGGGAAGGGTGGCATGGGAACGGTCTATCACGCCGAACACCAGGTCACGGGACGGGCCGTCGCCCTCAAGGTCATCAGCCTCGCACGCCCCCAGCTCAGCGCCCATCTCGAGCAGCTGACGCAGGAGGCCATGGCAATGGCCAGCCTACGAGATCCGCACATCGTCACATGTTACAGCTTCGGTGAGGATGGACATCACCTCTATCTGGCTCTGGAGCTGATCACCGGGGGAGACACTGCCGGACTGGTCGCTCGCCAGGGTGGCCGGTTGAGTGAAACCGCCATCCGTGCATTGGCCACCTCCTGCCTGATGGGGCTTGATGCCATTCACCGTGCGAAACTGGTACATCGCGACATCAAGCCCTCGAATATTCTCCTGGATGGTCACGGCCGGGCCAAGCTCGCAGATTTCGGACTGGCGGGCTTCAGCCAGGCAGGTGGTGCAGGCCGCGCTAACCAGGGGACACCCGCATTCATGCCACCTGAGGCCGTCACCGGAGTCTCCACCCCTGATATCCGTGGAGATCTCTATTCATTGGGTGTGACGATGTACTACTGGGCCACCGGCACCTCTCCCTTCTCTGATGCGAATGGCTTCGCGACGTTGCAGCGGGTCATCACCGGGCAGGCCCCTCCGCTGGTTGCGGTACGACCTGACCTGTCACCAACCCTGCTGGCGGTGATCGCCACGGCCATGCAGCTCGAACCGGACCGGCGCTTCCCGACGCCGACAAGCATGCTCCAGGCGCTGAAAGATGGGCGTTCCACCACACCGACGATGCCGGTGACGGACGGTCCTTCCTCCCCCACTCAGCCCACCACGCCTGCGCCGCGCACCCCCTGGCTGACCACCCCTCACCTGGTCGCAGTCGCGATCATAGCCATCTGCGCCATGGCGGTGTGGCGAGTGAGCGGTCGGCAGGCCACCAACGATTCACTGCCCGGTCGGTCTCGGGACGAGATCCGGATTCCTGGCGCACGTGATGTGGCTAACGGGTACCGCATACTCTGGTTGGGCGATGAATGCGTCAGGTTTAAGGAGCATGGGTCGGTCTCTTATATGCGTTCCGGCCAGATCGTGACCCTGCACGACGAGGCCTGGCTGGAAGGCGCTCCCGCTCAGGCGCTGGTCCAGGGCTTGGCACAAAGGGATGAATTCTCTATAGAGCTCGCTCTCCAGCCTGCCAACCTGACACAGCAAGGTCCGGCGCGGATTGTTGCCATCGGTCTGACCGCTCGCTCGGCTGATGTGATGATCGGGCAATCGGGCTCCCGTCTGGAGATTCGGGTGCGCACCACGGTGACCAACCCGGATGGCACTCGTCCGCATCTGGTCACCGATGACGGCACCTTGGACGGTCACTGGCACCATATGGTGTTCGTACGCGGTCATGGTCGCCATACGCTCTATATCGATGGACATGAACGTGCAACGATCCAGGTCATGGGCACCCTCGAGGCCTGGGATCCAGCCTATCCCATTTGCATCGGCAATGACCACCGGGGTGGTTTTCCATGGAGCGGCAGTCTCGGGGCATTGGTGATCCAAAGTCGCGCGTGGACGCCGGATGAGGTTGCGGAGCGATTCCGCACCTGGCAACAGAGCGACGGGGCGTTCGCAGTCGGCTCCCCGACGGCACGCTGAGTGCTTGCACTGGTGCAACCACACACCGTCACGGAGTGCTACCGCCATGCTCGATATTTGCTCAGACGCTGATGCCGCACTGCTCGATTTGGCCAGGGAACGGGGATTAATCACCGCAGCTGTCGTAGAGCAGGTGCGGGTGAATCGGCAGCGACGGTCAGCGGCGGTGGCGTTGGTTGAAGACGGACATATGACTGCCGCAGACGTCCGTGCACTTCGCACGGTTCAGCGGCGAACCACCATCAATCATGCAATTGATGGGTACCGGCTCCTCAGCAAGCTCGGGTCTGGCGGCATGTCGGAGGTCTTCCTGGCCCAGGACCTGGTCAACGGCGGCAAGGTGGCGATCAAGGTCATCTCCCCGCGCATTTGCGATGATCGCCTGTTCCTGGACCGCTTCCAGCGCGAGGCGCGTGCGGCCGCGGCTCTCGTCCATCCGAACATCATCGCCTGCCATGGCATGGGCCAGACCGGGGGCAAGCCCTACATGGTGCTCGAATACATGGACGGGGGCGACGTCGACGCACTGGCAGCGCGCTCAGGCGGCGCACTTTCGGAAGCACGGGCCATACGCATCGCACAGGATTGCGCCGAAGGCTTGAAGGCGGTCGCGGCACACGGCATGGTCCATCGCGACATCAAACCAGCCAACATCTTCCTGACAGGTGATGGCTTGGCCAAACTCGCGGATCTCGGATTGGCCAAGGGCACCACCATGGAAGATCAACTGACCATGGCAGGGATCCGGGTCGGCAGCCCAGGCTACATGTCCCCTGAGCAAGCCGCGGGCAAGGAGCTCGATATCCGCAGTGACATCTATTCGCTCGGCGCATCGCTCTACCACCTCCTGGCTGGTCGAGCCGCCTTCACCGGGACCAACCCGATGGCGATCATCCTCAAAGGTTTGCGCGAAGATCCCGTCCCCCTGCGATCATTGGCCCCGCAGCTGTCGGAACCCATGGCTGCGATCGTCGCCAAATGCATGGCCCGCCTCCCCGCGCAACGCTTCCAGCATCCGTCTGAGCTCCTGCACGCACTCAACGCGCTCGGCAGGGCGTTCACTGAACGTCGGGCCGACGTCACTCGGCACGAGCGCAGCAGCCGGGGCCAGTTCAGCCGACTATCATCATTGCTGGTGCAGCGATGTCGCAGCGGAGTGATGGCATTCAGGAGGTGGATCAGCACCTGGCTGCCTCTGCGTACCGCCCATGTCGTGTCTCCGGACCAGTTCCCCAGCACACCGCACACCGCACGCCAGCACGCCAGCACGGTCATCACCTGAGACTGTGATGCTCAGTCGTCAGCCGTCACGCTGAGGCGGTAGGTCGAGCGCCTCGGTCAGCGGATGACGACCTTGACCACATTTCCGGGTATCAGGTCGGGCTTGGGCTGATCCAGGTCGATGCGGACATAGATCGCACTATGTTCATTGATCCGATCGACAAGGGACGGGTGGACCTTGTACTGGATGCCGCCACCGGCGGTGACCTTGCCGGGGATTCCTGGGACACTGGTGGTCGGATAGACGATCACAGCCGCACCGATATGCAGATCCTGTGCCCGTTGCGGGGGGACGAAGGCATTGATCCAGAGCTTGCCGGTGCCGGACACGGACATCAGTTCAGCGTCCTTGGGAACGTTGCTGCCGTCGGTGACGAAGACCTCAGTGACAACACCGTCCGCCAGCGCACGGATCTCGGTGGGACCAGCAAGTTTGCGCAAATTGCCGACCCGGGCCTCCAGGCCGGCGATGCGCGAATGAATATTCTCAATGCCCCGACTGCGCATGCGTTCGAGCTCCTCGCGGGCTTTTCCGTAGAGCGCGGTGAGGGTGGTCACATATGTCTTGGCGAGCGCAACCGA
>JAYVMM010000330.1:0-2407 GCA_043758975.1 Planctomycetota bacterium
GCCCGGGCGCACCGCATCGAGCCAGGCTGCCGGGGTGCCGAGGAGCGAGGAGGCGGCGGCGTGGCGGCGCACCTTCAAGCCCTGGGTTGCCGCCTTGAGCGCGCGCGCCTGCGACACGCTGGCAGCGTGGGTGAAGACCTCGTCGATCGACCCCGCAGCGAGCACCGCCGCGAGCTGCCCGGGCGGGCAGGCGAAGCGACGCATGCCGGTGTCCAGGCAGGCCAGGGGGCGCGCGGCGCGCAGCCGGCGCGCAGCGGCCACCGTCGCAACGGCTGGGCGCACATGGGCGCGGCGGTAGGCCGCCGGGCTGCCGTCGGCGGGGCCGAAGGTGATGATGGGCAGGCGGCTGCGCCGCCACAGCTCGGCCTCCTGCGCCTCGGCCAGGTTGAACACCGCCAGCCGGGAGGCCGCCCCGCGCAGCGCGGCTGCCACTTCGCCGGCGCCTAGGCCATAGGCGTCGGCCTTGACCACCGCGATGAGTTCGACCCCGGTGCGGCGGCGGATATCGTGGGCGTTGTCGCGGATGCGCGCGCAATCGATTCTGACCGTTACCTGCGCGCTGCGCATCGCCGTCGCGCCGCCCCTCGCCGGGCGGCTATTCCGCGGTGGCCAGCCGGCTCAGCCACTCGCCGGACAGGCGGTAGCTGGACCACGCGCTGGTCGGGGTGGCGCCCAGGGTCTCGAAGAACTCGATCGCAACCGTGTTCCACAGCAGCACGGTGAAGTCGACCCGCGCGAAGCTACGCTCGACCGCGGTGCGGGCGATGAACTTGAGGATGGCAGTGGCGATGCCGCGATTGCGGAACTCTACTTTGACGTAGATGTCCTCGAGGTACATGCCGCGCTTGGCCGCGAAGGTGGAGTAGGTCTGGAAGAAGACCGACATCCCCACCGGCACCCCGTCGAGGAAGGCGATGACCGTCTCGATGACCCGATCGGGGCGACCGAGCTCGTGACGTAAGCTCTCTACCGTGGAGTGGTTGGGCAGCCGCTCGAAAGCGGCGAAGGCGGCGATCATGTCGTTGAGGACTTCGGCGTCCTGGGCGTTGGCCATGCGAACGATCAGCCCCGGGACCTCCTTTTTGACCACGAACGAGCTCCTCGGCCGCGGAGTAGAGCGGTGAGGGCACCGACCGCAAGCTGCGTTATGCCGCAGTTGGCGATAGCGGGCTATCACCGTCCGCATGCCTGCGCCCGCGAACACGCGTAGCACCCCCCGCAGCCAGCGATGGACTTTTGCCGTTCCAACCGGTTAATCCCCGCCCCATGGCCCCGCGCTCCGCCGCCCTCATCAGCCTCGGCTGCTCCAAGAACCTCGCCGACAGCGAGGACCTGGTCACCGCCCTGCACAGCGTCGACTTCCGCCTCACCGACCAGCTCAAGGAGGCCGACCTGGTGCTGGTCAACACCTGCAGCTTCATCGAGAGCGCCAAGCAGGAGTCGATCGGCCACATCCTCGACGCCGCCGCCGGGCGCAAGGACGGGGCCAAGCTGTTCGTCGCTGGCTGCCTGACCGAGCGCTACCTCACCGAACTGGCCCGCGACATGCCGGAGGTCGACCAGTGGGTCACCTTCAAGGACTACGACCGCTTCCCGGCGGTAGTGCGCCAGCACTTCCCCGACGCCCCCGAGCACCGCCTGCGCCACGACCAGCGCAGCCAGCTCACCCCCCCGCATTTCGCCTACCTGAAGATCGCCGAGGGCTGCGACAATACGTGCAACTTCTGCGCCATCCCGCTCTTCCGCGGCAAGCACCGCTCGCGCGACTTCAGTGAGCTGGTGGAGCAGGCGCGCACCCTGGGCGCGCGCGGGGTCAAGGAAATCAACCTCATCTCCCAGCACCTCGACTACTATGGGCAGGACCTCTACGGCAGCCGCCGCCTGAGCGAGCTGGTGCGCGCGGTGGCGGCAGCAGCGCCGCAGGCGTGGATCCGCCTGCACTACTGCTACCCCAACGACTTCAGCGACGATCTCATCGCCGCCATGGCCGAGACCGCCAACGTGGTCAAGTACGTCGACATGCCGATCCAGCACGCCTCCGATCGCACCCTGGCGACCATGGGCCGGCGCACCACCCGCGCCAAGATCATCGACCGCCTGCAGGCGATCCGCACCGCCATGCCCGAGGTGGTCCTGCGCACCACCTTCATCGTCGGCTTCCCCGGCGAGCGCGACGAGGATTTCGACCAGCTGCTGGCCTTCGCGCGCGCCGAGCGCTTCGACTCGGTGGGCTGCTTCCCCTACAGCGACGAGGATGGCACCACCGCCGAGCGCATGAAGGGCAAGGTCGCCCCCGAAGTCATCACGGAGCGCCACCACGCCTTCATGTCGCAGCAGAAGCGCCTGCACCGCAGCCGCCTCAAGCGCTGGCTGGGCACCACCCTCACGGTCCTGGTCGACGCCCAGC
>JAYVMM010000331.1:0-8120 GCA_043758975.1 Planctomycetota bacterium
CCAGCGCCGCACCAGGAGCAGGAGGATGGCAGCGCCGGCGGCGATACGCACGCTGGTGAAGCTCACCGCATCGATGGCATCGGGGGCCAGCGCCAGGCGGCAGAGCAGGGAATTGCCGGCGAAAGCGAGCAGCGCAAGGGCGGTGAGAGCAGCGGTGTTCATCGCCGGCGCACCGGCGACTCCGCCTGAGGCGCGCCGCGCTGATTGGCGAGCAGCACTACCGCGCCGTGAGCGCGGAAGACGCTTTCGAAGCGCCGCACGCGGCGCCCCCAGTAGATCATGGCGCAGGCCATCGGTGCGCCCTTGCTGTCGTCCTGCCCTGGAATCGCGAATTTGAGGCGGGTGTCGGCGAGGAAGCAGATCGCCGCCGCCTGCCCCCACACGCTGTCCTTCCAGTGGCGGGTGTTGACCGCCACCGGGACCAGGGCGAGGACCTCGGCGGCGTGCTCGCGGTGGGCGGCCAGGCAGCGCGCCAGCCAGTCGGCGATGCGCGTGCCGCGCTGGCGGTCGGCGCCGTAGGGCGGATTGACGTAGATGCGGCGGTAGCTCCACGGCGCTGCCAGCCCATCGCTGCGGGGGAGCCGGTATTCCACCCGCGCGCCCACCTGCGAGTGCCGGTTGGAGCAGGGATCGAGGTCGATGGCGCCGCCGAAGAAATGCCGGATGGCATCGACGTACTTGCCCGGCGTGCACCAATGGCGCGAGCGCTGATCGCTATTGCTGCGCCCGGCGGTCACCCCCGCCCCCCTGTGTCCACCGCCATGCCCACCTCGTCCTCAGGCCGCCGGATGCTGCGGCGGTGGGCTGGACGCTAGGGCGCTGGCGGCGAGAGCCAATCAAATGAGGCGCCTGGAGTGGGGCCTGCGCACGCGGCATGACCGCACCCCGGCATCGTTTACCAGGGACGGGGGTATACGCTGGAGCGCCCCGTCGCCCCGCTCACGCCTGGCCCAAACCCGGCATCCTAAGGCATGAACATGCAGAGACTTGAAGAATGAGCGGAGAACGGCGCAAGGAGCGCGGCGAGCGCCGTGAGGAGGCGGGGTCGTCGACCGCGCGTGCGCGCGAGCCCGCCGCCGCACCCGTGCGCACGCCGTCTCGCAAGGAACGCGCCCAGCCGGTGCGCCGCCTCCCCCCGGCGGGGGATGGCCAGGCGGACGCCGCCGGCTCAGCTCATGGCATGTCCGCCGGTGCCCCGCTCGAGCTGCTCATCGTCGACGACCACGCGGTGGTGCGCGAGGGCCTCGAGGCGATGCTCAGCAGCGCCCCGGGAATCGCGCGCATCGCCACTGCCGCCTCGGTGGCGAGCGCGCTGCAAGCCTGCGCCGCGGCACAGCCGGCGGTCATCCTGCTCGACCTGCGCATGCCCGGCGCCGACGGCTTCAGCGGACTCGCGGCCATCCTGCCGCGCTGGCCGGCGGTGCGCATCATCATGCTCTCGGCCAGTGCCACCGCCGCCGAGGTCGCGCTGGCGCGGCGCCACGGCGCCGCCGGCTATCTGAGCAAGACCGCTGACCGCGCCACCTTGCTGCGCGCCATCGCGCAGGTGGCCGCCGGTGGCACCTACTTCGTCAGCGACCCCGGCGTGCCTGGCGAGGATCCCCATCTTAGCGCGCGCGAGCTCGAGGTGCTGCACCACCTCGGACGCGGGCTGTCGAACGACGACCTCGGTCAGGCCCTGGGCATCAGCGGCGAGACCATCAAGAGCCACACCAAGGCGATCTTCACCAAGCTGCGCGTGGCCGGGCGGGCCGAGGCGGTGGCGCGCGCCTACGAGCTCGGGCTGATGTCCACCCGCTGAGGGGGTCGGGCCCATCCCCCGTACGGGGGATGGCGCCGGCGCGCGCGTGCGGGTACGCTCAGGGCACTGATATGGCACCGGCTTGCATCATCCCGACCGCCCCCGCCGCCGCCCGCCTGGCGCGCGGCGCCCTGTTGCTGGGAGTGCTGCTTGGCGGCGCCGGCGCGCCCGCACTGCAGGCGGCGGCGGCCCCGCCGTCCGGCTCGCCGGAGGCGGCGCGCGCGTTCGCGGAGGTGGTGAGGCCCTTCCTCGAGGGGCACTGCACCGCCTGCCACGGCGAGAAGAAGCAGAAGGGGGACCTCCGCCTCGACACCCTTTCCGGCGACTTCGCCAACATCAGCGCCGCCGCTCACTGGATGGAGGTGATGGAGCGCATCAATTCCGGCGACATGCCGCCGAAGAAGGAGCCGCGACCCAAGCCGGAGGAGATCAGCCGGGTCGCCGACCAGATCACCGCCCAGCTCAGCGACGCCGATGCCGCGCGCCAGGCCGCCGAGGGCGAGACCATCTCCTACCGCCGGCTCTCGCGCGAGGAGTACCGCAACACCATCCGCGACCTGCTCGGCGTCACCGCCGATGTGGCCGATCCCACCGGGCTGCCCGAGGATCCCGACTGGCAGGGCTTCGAGCGCATCGGCGCGGTGCTCACCATCTCTCCGGCGCACATCGAGAAGTACCTCGCCGCCGCCGACGCCGCGCTTAGCGAGGCGTTGGCCCTCGCGCCGCCGCCGGCGAGCAGCGTGCGCCGCATGCATGCCGCCGAGTTCCGCCGCATCAGCGGCGAGGTCGAGCGCGAACTGCTCGCGCAGGGCACGCTCGGGAAGGCGCGCATCGACATCGTACCCAACAACGGGGCCAACGGCACCCCGGGCGAGGGCAATGAACTGCCCATCGCGGTCGCCGGCGACTACCAGCTGCGGGTCCGGCTGAGCGCCCTGCGCCCGGCGGGCGGGCGCGCTCCGCGCCTGCTGATCTACGCTGCCGGCATCGACCGCAACCTCTTCGAGCAGGACATCGAGGCGCCCGAGGACCAGCCGGTGACGCTGCAGTTCCGCGTCCACCTCCCCGCCGGCACGCACATGCTGCGGGTGATCAACGCGGTGCCCGGCCCCAATCCCGAAGGCCGCCAGTCGCGCCCGCTCAACAGCAAGCCGTTCTTCGTGCTCAGCGAGCGCCAGCCGTGGCAGATCAAGCTCAGCGACGACGCCTTCAAGCCGATCTGGCCGACCATCCTGCTCGACTGGCTGGAGTGCGAGGGTCCGCTCCACCCCACCTGGCCGCCGCCCGCCCACCGCGCGATCTTCTTCCAGGGCGAGGGCGCGACCAAGGACGACGCCTACGCGCGCGCGCTCATCGCGCGCTTCGCCACGCGCGCCTTCCGCCGCCCGCTGCAGCCGGCGGAGGTCGAGCGGCTGGCCGGGCTGTTCGCTACCCAGCGCGCCGGCGGCGCCAGCTTCGAGGTCGCGGTCAAGAGCGCGCTGCTCGCGGTGCTGTGCTCGAAGAGCTTCCTCTACCTGGTCGAGGGCGCCTCCGGCGCACCGGGTGGACGGCTCGACGACTTCGAGCTCGCCAGCCGGCTGTCCTACTTCCTGTGGTCGACCATGCCCGACGAGCGCCTGGAGGCGCTCGCGGCAGCCGGCACCCTGCACCAGGCCGAGGTCCTGCGCGCTGAAGTGCGGCGCATGCTCGGCGACGAGCGCGCGCACGCCTTCATGGACTCCTTCCCGCGCCAATGGCTGCAGCTGCGGCGGGTCGGCATGTTCGCGCCCGACCGCAAGCTCTATCCCGACTACGATGACTACCTTGAGAAAAGCATGGTCGGCGAGACCACCTCCTTCTTCCGCGAGGTGATGCAGCACAACCTCAGCCTGCGCGAGTTCCTCAATAGCGACTGGACTATGCTCAACGAGCGCCTCGCCGGGCACTACGGCATCCCGGGGGTGGTGGGCGAGGAGATGCGCCGGGTGGCGCTGCGTCCGCAGGACCACCGCGGCGGCCTGCTCACCCAAGCCGCCATCCTCAGCCTGACCTCGGACGGCACCCGCCACCGTCCGGTGCACCGCGGCAAATGGATCCTCGAATCGATCATCGGCAAGCCGCCGCCGCCGCCGCCGGCCAACGTGCCGCCGATCGCCACCCCCGTCGCCAACCAGCCCAAGACCACCCTGCGCGCCAAGCTCGAGGCCCACCGCGAGGATCCCGGCTGCGCCGCCTGCCACCGCAAGATCGACCCGCTCGGCCTGGCCTTCGACAACTACGACGCCATCGGGCACTGGCGCACCGAGGAGACCGTGCGCGACGGCACCGGCGCCAACCCCGCGATCAACGCCAGCGGCGAGCTGCCCGACGGGCGCGCCTTCGCCGATGCCGCCGGGCTGAAGCAGCTGCTGGTGGCCGACCTCGAGCGCTTCTCCACGGCCTTCTGCGAAAAGCTTGCCACATATGCGCTGCGCCGCGGTATGACCTTCACCGACCGCACCCTGCTTAGCGCCCTCGCCGCCAAGAGCAGGACCCAGGATTATCAGCTGGCCTCCCTGGTCGAGGGGCTGGTGCTCAGTGAACTCTTCCAGAAACGCTGAACCGGACGGAACCGCCATGAGCAACATCAACACCCGCCGCTGGGCCATCCCCCGCCGCACCTTTCTGCGCGGCCTCGGCGCCGCCATCGCCCTGCCCCTGCTCGATTGCATGCAGCCGCTGGGCGCCGGCGAGCCGGCGGCGGCGGGCGCGGCCAAGCCGGCGCGCAGCGTCTTCGTCTACATCCCCAACGGGGTCAATGGCATGAGCTGGCAGCTGGCCAAGGCCGGGCGCGGCTACGACTTCTCGCCCTCGCTCAAGCCGCTGGAGAAGCACCGCGACGCGCTCACCGTGTTCAGCGGCCTGCACCACCCCAACGGCCTCGGTCAGGCGCACGTGTGCGCCGACACCTGGCTCACCGGCGCCAAGATCGACGCCCAGAGTGCGCGCTCCTACCACAACACGGTGTCGTGCGACCAGCTGATGTCCGAGGTCACCTCGCGTACCACCCGCTTCCCCTCACTCGAGCTGTCGATCAGCCCGGGCACCGGCCAGCCCAACAACTCCACCACCCTGGCCTTCTCGCGCGACGGGGTGCCGCTGCCCGCCGAGGACAATCCGCGCACGGTGTTCGAGCGCCTGTTCGGCGCCGAGCCGGGCGGGGTGGCGGTGCAGCGCGCCCGCCTCAACCAGCGCCGCAGCATCCTCGACGAGGTGCTCGAGGACGCCAAGGCGCAGCGCGGCGCGCTCGGCACCCAGGACCATTACAAGCTCGACGAGTACCTGCATTCGGTGCGTGATGTCGAGCAGCGCACCGAGCGCCTCGACGCCTGGCTCGATGTGCCCAAGCCCAAGGTCGACGGCGGGGAGTTCCAGCGCAACGTCGCCAAGTCCCAGGCCGGCGAGTACTACCGCACCATGTTCGACCTCATCGTGCTCGCGCTGCGCACCGACATGACGCGGGTGGTCACCTATATGAACGGCAGCGAGGGCAACGGCCTGGCCATCCCTGAGATCGGCATCACCCAGTCGCGCCACAACCTCTCGCACCACAACGGCGACCCCGAAGTGCTGGCGCGCCTGGCCAAGGCCGACAACTTCCTGGTCCAGCAGCTCGCCTACTTCCTCGACAAGCTCAAGGCTGCGGGCGAGGGCAATGAGAACCTGCTCGACCGCACCATGGTGCTGTTCGGCAGCGGCATGAGCTACGGCCACAGCCACGCCAACAGCAACCTGCCCATCCTGCTCGCCGGCGGCGGCGGGCTCGGGCTCAAGCACGGCCAGCACCTCGACTACAACCTGCCCACAGTGGGCTCCTACAAGCTCGACTACGAGGAGTGGAAGAGCCTGTGCGGCCAGCCCAAGGACGGCAAAGCGCGCCTGAGCAACGTCATGCTCACCATGCTGCAGAAGATGGGGGTCGAGGCCAAGCAGTTCGTCGACTCCACCGCGCCGATCCCGGAACTCGTGGCATGAGCCGGGCGGCGCTGCTGCTGGCGCTGGCCTGCACCGCGGCCAGCGCCGCCGATCCGTCGGCGGTCGACGCCCACTACCCCTTCCGCACCGACTGGGCCAACGCCCAGCTGGCCTGGTACCAGCTCAAGGCGGGCGAATTCCCGCCCCACCACTCCGACCACCGCGTCGGCGGCGAGCTGATCGCGGCGGACTACATCCACCGCACCGGCACCTTCCGCTGCGACCATAGCGGCGTGCTGGTCGACTTCGCCATGCCGCCGTTCGGCGCGGTCTACTACCTCAACTTCGAGGCCGACCTGCGCGACGTGCCGCTGGGCACCTACTACCTGTTCTTCCTCCACCAGGACGCCGCCGGCGCCTTCACCCGCGTCAGCACCATGGAGGACGAGTTCACCATGGTCGCCAACCATGGCTTCAGCTACCGCCTCGACGAGGTCAAGGCTGCGGAGCGCCTGCTGCTGGCGACCAAGCACACCGTCGCCGAGGGCAAGGAGGCGGGCAAAGCCACGCTGCGCTGGGATGACACCACCAGGATCTGGCAGGGCGGTCAGCCGCTCGCGCCCAGCGCGCTCAAACCCGGCGACGAGCTGCTGTTCAGCGCCTCCGGCGACCAGCCCGGGAGCCCGCGCCGCTGCACCGAGATCTGGGTCGCCCCCGCCACCCAGGCGCAGGCCACCGCCGACCAGCGCGCGCGGCGCATCGCCTACCTCAAGCTGCGCGGCCTGCCGGTTTTGATCGACGAGGTCGCCGGCAAGCAGGTCACCGTCACCTTCCTCGCCAACGAGCGCTCGAGCCTGTTGGAGATGTTCAAGGCCGAGGAGATCGACGCGGCGAAATGGGCGAAGGAGCACCGCAACATCGAGGCGGTGGTCGCCAATGACGAGCTGCGCAGCTACAATCCGCCGGTCGACAAACAGGGCTGCAAGGTGGTGTCCGTGCGCACCATCCCCGCCGATTGCTACGGCTCGAGCGGCGAGCAATGGGTGATCGAGCCCAACCTGCTGCTCGAAGGCTTCCGCCGCGGGCGCATCCTCCGGCTCTTCCTCAAGCCGAACTGGCCGATCAACGACATGCCCTTCGGCGAGGGCATGTACGATCACGCGGTCGAGACCAACGACAGCGATGCCCACGCCTATCCCTATCGCACCGACGCGGCCAACGCCGGCCTGCCCTGGTACCAGCTCGAGGCCGGACGCTTCCCCCCCGCCAGCTCGCAGCACGAGGTTGAGGGCGAGTTGGTTGCGCTCGATGCCGCGCACCGGCGCGGCAGCTTCCGCACCGCCGCCGGCGGCGCGCCGGTCGACTTCACCCTGCCAAGCTTCGGCGCGGTGCTCCATCTCGGCGCCGAAGGCGAGCTCGCCGAGGTGCCGCTGGGCACGCGCCTGCGCTTCAGCCTCTATAAAGACGGCGGCGGCGCCTTCACCCGCGCCGCGCAGGTGAGCGACGACTTCAGCCGCACCGCCGCCGCCCGCCAGACCTGGCGCATCGATGCCGTGCATCCCGCCCGCGGCGAGATCGAGGCCTCGCGCCTGACCGCCGAGGTGGTCAACTACAACGACGACAAGGTGCGCCCGCCGCCGCTCGGCCATTCCATCTTCAGCGTGGACGCGCAGACCGCGCTGTGGAAAGGCGATGCCCGCATCGCGCTGGGCGACCTGCACGTCGGCGACGAGGTGCTGTTCGACCTCAGCGGGCGCACTGCCACCAGCATGGGTCGCTGCACCGCCATGTGGGTGGGTGCCGATACCGTCCACCAGCTGGTCGCGCGCCAGCGCCAAGCCCACATCACGCGCACGCGCGCGCATGGCATGCCGGCCTGGATCGACGCGCTCGACGGCAAGCGCCTGACCATCACCTTCTTCGCCGGGGTGCGCGAGGACTTCCGCGCGCTGCTCGACGGGGATCCGCACGGCAAGCAGGTCGCCGTCCAGCTCATCGACGAGGAGCTGCACGCGCATGGCGAGCCGGTGGTCAAGATGTGGTTCCGCGACCATCTTCCCGAAGGGGCCACCGCCGGCACCCTCGGCTGCAGCGGCCAGCGCTGGGTGATCGAACCGGAGCAGCTGCCCGCAGGCTACCGTGCGGGTAGCATCATCCGCGTCGCCAAGGCGGACTGGCCCTTCACCGGCGGCGACGACGCGCCAGCGCCCGGTGGTGCGACGACGGCGAAATAGGGCGGAGGCGCCCCGCCGGCGGAGGTCGCCGCTGATGGACTTGCCCTCACGCCCGCCCTAGGCTCTCGCCAGCCGGCGGCGCGCACCACCCCGGCACCGAGGTTCTGCGCCCCGCATGCTGTCCGCTTCCTCCGCCCCTGCTCACGCCCCGG
>JAYVMM010000332.1:0-5643 GCA_043758975.1 Planctomycetota bacterium
CTCCATCAGGAAGTCGTTGGTGGTGGTGGGCTGGACCACGAACACGTCGGCGCCGCGCACGTCCTCGTGGATCTGCACTTTGACTTCGCCGTCGGGGAAACGGTCGCAGGTCATCTCGCCCAGGCGCACCCCGACCGCCTCGGCGATGGCCTGGGCCAACGGACGGTTGGCGTTTCCGGAGAAGATGCGCATGGCGCGGGTCGATCCAGGGCGGGCAGTGCCGTTGAGAGGGTGGATTGCAAAGGGGTTGGGAGGATATGGACCCTACCGCTGAGGCAAGGGCTAAGTCCCTGGCCAGAGCAGTCCCGCTCGACCCCGCGCTGGCCCGGCGCGCGCGGCGCAAAGGCGCCTGGCCGGACGGCTTGTGCCCTGGCGGCGAAGGCGGACCATGGCTTTGATGAACGCCATGCATCCGGTCCTGAGCAAGTCCGCCTTCATATGCGACATGGATGGGGTGATCTACCACGGCAACCAGCTGCTCGCCGGGGTGCCGCGCTTCGTCTCCTGGCTCACCCAGACCGGCAAGCCCTTCCTCTTCCTCACCAACAGCAGCGAGCGCTCGCCGCGCGAGCTGTCGCAGAAGCTTGCCCGCCTGGGGGTCGAGGTCGCCGAAGAGCGCTTCTACACCAGCGCGCTCGCCACCGCCGCCTTCCTCGCCAGCCAGCGCCCGCGCGGCAGCGCCTACATCATCGGCGAGCCGGGGCTGGTCAATGCGATGTACGAGGCCGGCTTCTCGATGAATGACACCGACCCCGACTACGTGGTGATGGGCGAGACGCGCAGCTACAGCTTCGAGAAGATCGAACGCGCCATCCGCCTGGTGCTGCGCGGCGCGCGCCTGATCGGCACCAACCCCGACCTCACCGGCCCGGTCGAGGGCGGCCTGGTGCCGGCGTGCGGCAGCCTGTGCGCGCCCATCGAGCTGTCGACCGGGCGCAAAGCCTACTTCGTCGGCAAGCCCAATCCGCTGATGATGCGCCATGCGCTCAAGCGCCTGGGGTCGCGCCGCGAGGATACCGTGATCATCGGCGACCGCATGGACACCGATATCATCGCCGGCATCGAAACCGAGATCGAGACCTTGCTGGTGCTTTCCGGGGTCACCGCCACCGGCGACCTCGACCGCTTCCCCTACCGTCCGCACCATGTGCTCAGCGGCATCCAGGCGCTGATGGCGACGCTTGAGGCCTGAAGCCCGGCCTGGGTGCGCGCGCGGCGCAGGCCTGGGGCCTGGATTCAGTGCCCAGCGCCCAGCGCCCAGCGCTCAGCGAGCAGCAGCGCCTACCGGCTCGCCCAGCACGCGTCCGAGCAGCCTGCCCAGGCGCCCCTGCACCGGCGAGGTGTCGGCCTCGCCGAGCGGGCTGCCATCGCGCAGCACGCGCAGCGCGCTGCCGGCGCGGGTGAAGAACAGGGTCATGCTGCCGAGTTCATCCTCGAAGCGCACCGCGACCTCGAAGGCGCGCGGGAGCGCGGCGCCGCCGTGGATGTAGGAGGCGCTGTCGCGCAGCAGCGCCACCAGCAGCGTCACCGATTGCGCATCGGGCAGCACCGCGCGCCCGGGCGGCCCGGCCACCCGCCAGGAGGTCACCTGGCGCGGGTGTTCGAGCAGCGCCATGCCGCCTTCGCCACCGAACAGCTGAGTGAGGTAGTCGTCCCTCAGCGCGCGCGTGCTGCGCCGGCGGTCGCTGAGGTCGACTACGGCGATGAAGGCTGCCACCAGCGCTACGGTGAGCAGCAGCCAGCGCACGCGCGTCATGCGCCAGGCGGACATCAGCGCGCCCACGCATGCCGCAGCCGCGCCGCCATCACGCCGCGCCGTCGCCGCGCTTGAAGATCCAGCGGAAGAGACGCACCACCGGATCGTAGTAGGTATCGGCGACGCGTTCCTTCAGCGGAATGATGGCGTTGTCGGTGATCTGGATGTGCTCCGGGCAGACCTCGGTGCAGCACTTGGTGATGTTGCAGAAGCCGATGCCGCCCTGGTGCTTGAGGAAGCCCTCGCGGTCGGCGGTGTCGAGCGGGTGCATTTCCAGCGAGGCGACGCGGGCGAAGAAGCGCGGGCCGGCGAAGACTTCCCTTTGATCGTGGTCGCGGATCACGTGGCAGGTGTTCTGGCACAGGAAGCACTCGATGCACTTGCGGAACTCCTGCGAACGGTCGACGTCCTGCTGCATCATGCGGAAGGTGCCATCGGCTGCCACCCCGCGCGCGCCCGCCTTGGCCGGGGTGAAGGGGGTGATGCGCTTGTTGACCTCGTAATTCCACGACACGTCGGTGACGAGGTCGCGCATATTGGGGAACGATTTCATCGGCTGCACGGTGACCTCGCCCTCGGGCAGCGATTCCATGCGCGTCAGGCACATCAGCCGTGGCTTGCCGTTGACCTCGGCAGCGCACGAGCCGCACTTGCCGGCCTTGCAGTTCCAGCGGCAGGCGAGGTCTCCGGCCTGAGTCGCCTGGATCTGGTGGATGGCGTCGAGTACCACCATGCCAGGCGTGATCTCGGCGCTGTACTCCTTCAGGGTACCGCCGGTGCGGTCGCCGCGCCAGACCTTGAAGATGCGCCGCTCGGCGGTGCCGGTTTTGATGGTGCTCATGCCTGCTCCCTGATGGTGGCGCCCTGAAGGCGGCGGCTTGGACTGTGCTTCCGGCCCTGACTCACCATCCGGGTCAGCCGGGTCAGCCGGGTCTGGTGCGGGTGGTGGAGGTGGAGGTGGAGGTGGAGGTCGCTGCGGCTCATCCCATCTCCTTGACGATCGCTGCCAGCTCGTCGGGCAGCGGGCGGGTGGGCTCGCGGCGCAGCTGCATGCCACCATCAGCGCCCTTGCTGATGATCATGTTGAGCCCGCCGTATTCCTTGGACTTCTCCGGGAAATCGTCGCGGAACTGCGCGCCGCGGCTCTCCTTGCGCTCGATCGCGCAGCGCGCCACCGCCTCAGAAACCACCACCAGGTTGGCGAGGTCGATGCAGGTGTGCCAGCCGGGGTTGTACTCGCGGTTGGCCGGCGCCTGCACGCGCTCGGCGCGCGCCTTGATCTGGGCTACCCCCTCCAGCGCCGCACGCATCTCGTCCTCCTTGCGCACGATGCCGACCTGGGCCTGCATCATCTTCTGGAGATCCTGCTGCACCTTGTAGGGGTTCTCATCGCCCTTGGGCGCGTCCATGAAGTGCAGCGCCCAGGCCTGGGCCGATGCCACCTCTTTCTCGTCGATCCAGCCCGCCTTCTGCTCCTTGGCATAGGCGGCGGCGTGCTCGCCGGCGCGCTTGCCGAAGACCAGCAGGTCGGAGAGCGAATTGCCGCCCAGGCGGTTGGCGCCGTGCAGACCGGCGCCAGCTTCGCCAGCGGCGAAAAGCCCCGGCACCTTGCTCTGCTGGGTGTCGCCGTCGACGCGGATGCCGCCCATGGTGTAGTGGGTGGTGGGACCGACTTCCATCGGCTCGATGGTGATGTCGATGCCGCCGAGCTCCATGAACTGGTGGTACATCGAGGGCAGCTTCTTCTTGATGTGCTCGCGTGCACCTGGGACGCGCTCCTTGATCCACGAGATGTCGAGGTACACGCCGCCATGCGGCGAGCCGCGCCCGGCCTTGACCTCGCGGTTGATGCAGCGCGCGACGTGGTCGCGGGTGAGCAGCTCAGGCGGGCGCATGGCGTTCTTGTCGCCCTGGGTGTAGCGCCAGCCCTCCTCCTCGTCCTTGGCGGTCTGGTTGCGGTAGTTCTCCGGGATGTCATCGAACATGAAGCGCTTGCCGTCTTTGTTGCGCAGCACGCCGCCCTCGCCGCGCACGCCCTCGGTGACCAGGATGCCGCGCACCGACGGCGGCCACACCATGCCGGTGGGATGGAACTGCACGAATTCCATGTCGAGCAGCTCGGCGCCGGCGTGGTAGGCGAGGGCGTAGCCGTCACCGGTGTACTCCCACGAGTTAGAGGTGATCTCGAAGGCCTTGCCCAGGCCACCGGTGGCGATGATCACCGCCTTGGCCTTGAACAGCACGAAGCGCCCGCGCTCGCGGAAGTAGCCGATGGCGCCGACCACGCGCTCGCCGTCCTTGAGCAGGCGCACGATGCAGCACTCCATGTACACCGCGATCTGCGACTTGTGCACGCTGTGGTCCTGGAGCGTGCGGATGATCTCCAGGCCGGTGCGGTCGCCGACATGGGCGAGGCGCGGGTAGCGGTGGCCGCCGAAGTTGCGCTGCAGGATCTTGCCGTCCTTGGTGCGGTCGAACACCGCGCCCCACTGTTCGAGCTCGCGCACGCGGTCGGGCGCTTCCTTGGCGTGCAGCTCGGCCATGCGCCAGTTGTTGAGGTACTGGCCGCCGCGCATGGTGTCGGCGAAGTGCACGCGCCAGCCATCGCGGTCGTCGACGTTGCCCATCGCCGCCGCCACCCCGCCCTCGGCCATCACGGTATGGGCCTTGCCGAGCAGCGATTTGCACACCAGCCCGACCGAGCAGCCGGCGTCGGCGGCCTCGATCGCGGCGCGCATGCCCGCGCCGCCGGCGCCGATCACCAGGACATCGTGTTCGTAGGTCTGGATTTCCATGGCAGGGCCTTTGTCAGGATGCGGACGGCGGCGAGCGGCAGGACTGCCCGGGAGGGCCCGGGGTCAGAAGAAGCGGATGTCGGTCCACACCTGGGCGGCGACCAGGCGGACGTAGATGTCGGAAAAGCCGACCATGAACAGCGAGACCCACGCCCACAGCTGGTGATGGCGGTTGAGCACCGAGACCAGCTTCCAGGCCTGGTAGCGCCCCATGCTGGAGGCGCTGCAACTGAAGCAGTCCTTCTTGCCGCCGACGAGATGGCGCAGGGAATGGCAGCCGAAGGTGTAGCTGGCGAGGAACAGCGGATTGAGAGTGAGCACCAGCGAGCCGAGGCCCATGCCGAAGACATGATGGCCACCGGCGACCGCGCTGCCGTCAGCGTGGGTGGGGAAGCAGTAGGCGCACACACAGTCATAGGAGAGGAAGCCGATGAACACTACCGCCAGGTACATGAAGTAGCGGTGCACGTTCTGCATGATCAGGGGCAGCGAATTCTCCCCACGGTAGGAGGTGCGCGCCTCGCCTACCGAGCAGGCGACCGGGTCGAGCCAGATCGAGCGGTAGTAGGCCTTGCGGTAGTAGTAGCAGGTCAGGCGGAAGCCGCCGGGCGCCCACAGCACGAGCAAGGCGGGCGAGAAGGGCAGCAGGCCCGGCCACCAGCCCGGCTTGGGCCCGAACCAGGCATGCGGCCCGTCGCCGAAGAGCTCGGGCGAGTAGAACGGCGAGATGTAGGGCCCCCACCAGAAGTTGGTACCCTGCAGGGCGGCCCAGGTGGAATAGACCACGAAGGAGAGCAGACCCACGGCGGTGGCGAGCGGACCCAACCACCACAGGTCGTGGCGCATGGTCGCACCCAGGCCGGTGCCCTGGGGCAGAACGTTTGAGGTTGTCTGGTTCATAGCCGGATACCCTAGCGGCAACCGGCTATGCCTCCCAGGGTTAGTTTCACAGCCCCATCTCCCATGCTGCAAATGATTGCCATCCATGCACCTGGCGGCGGTCGGCTACGCCGCTCGCGAGCACCCGTCAGAGAGCGGGTCATGCCCCCTGCCGCCTGAGGTGCTCGTCGACTCAGGACCGGGGTGCCAGGG
>JAYVMM010000333.1:0-1937 GCA_043758975.1 Planctomycetota bacterium
GTTGGCCTCGGCAGCGGCGTTCTGCACCTGCTGGGTGAACCACATCATCAAGCCGCCACCGGCGAGCAGCACCACCACCGCAGCGACCACCAGCTTGAGCAGGTTGCGCTGCGCCCAGCTCATGTTCTCGCGCTTGGCCTCCTCCGCGCCGGTGCCCAGCTTGTAGTTGGAGATCACCGACTTGACCATGTTGCCGTTGCGGATGTCCTCAAGGTCCTTGACCAAGGCATCGGCATTCTCGTAGCGGTTCTCGATCTTCTTCTGCAGGCAGCGCAGGACCACCGCCTGGTACTCGTCGCTGATTTCGGGATTGAGCGACTTGGGCAGCGGCGGCTCTTCGAAGCAGTGCTGGTAGATCAGCGCGTTCGGGGTCGAGCCGTCGAACGGCTTCTGGCCGCACAGCAGCTCGTAGAACACCACGCCCAGGCTGTAGAGGTCGCTGCGCTGGTCGACCGTGGCCTCGCCGCGACCCTGCTCGGGGCTGACGTAGCTCGGCGTGCCAACCGCCTGGCCCTCCATGGTCAGCTGGCTCTCGCCGAGCACCTTGACGATGCCGAAATCGGCGATCTTGACCAGGCCCTGCTTGGTCACCATCAGGTTCGGCGGCTTGATATCGCGGTGGACGATGCCGTACTTGCCCGCTTCCGACAGCCCGCGCGCCGCCTGGACGATGATGTCGGCAGCCTCCTCCGGCTTGAACGGTCGGCTTTCGTCCTTGCGCGCCTTGATGATGTCGTAGAGGTCAGTGCCCTCGACGAATTCCATGGCGAAGAAGTGGTTGCCCTCCCATTCGCCGGCGGCGTACACATGCACGATGTTGGGCGACGACAGGGTGGACGAGATGCGCGCCTCCTGCTCGAAGCGCTGCAGCAGCCGGTTATCGGCGGCGAGGTTTGGCGACAGCACTTTGAGCGCGACCCGGCGCTTGAGCGAGCGCTGGAGGCTGCGGTAGACTGCGCCCATGCCACCTTCGCCGAGCAGGCCGCCGATCTCCCAGTCGCCCCAGGTCTGGCCGGTGTGCAGGCCCTTGCGTCCCTGCATGTGCCAGGTGTCGATGGCATGGCTGGTGCCCTTGCCGCGAACCCGCTCCCCGGGCGTGCCGGAGCGCCCGCTCGGGGTCGGCGTCGCCGCGCCATCGACATGGACGTTGGTGAAGCCGGTCGGGGTCACGCGCGCGGGATCGCCCGCCGGCAGCGGCGTCCCAGCGGCGCCGATCTTGGTCACCTCGCGCCCGAGCCAACCGCTCTCGGCGTCGGCCACCTCAGGCTGAGGCGCCGCCGGCATGTGCTGCAGGGTGACCTCGCGCCCGAGCCAGGGGGCGCCCTCGGCGGCGGGCGGCGCCGCCATCTCCGGCATGGTGGCCTCGCGTCCGAGCCAGGGACCACTCGCCCCCGCGGCGGCGGCGGGCGGCGCCGGCGGACCCGCCGGCTGATCCGCCATGGTCGCTTCCCGGCCCAGCCATGGCGCCGCGCCGGAGGCCGCGGACGGGCCGGGTACGGGCGTGGGCGATGGCGGGCCGGCCGGCATCTCCTGCAGCGTCGCCTCGCGGCCCAGCCACGGCGACGGCGAGGCGCCTGCGGGCGGCGGCGGGGCGGCAGCTGGCGCCGCCGGGCCAGCAGGCATCTCCTGCAGCGTCGCTTCGCGGCCCAGCCACTGGGACGGCGCGCCCGGCGCCACTGGGACGGCAGCAGCAGGGGCGGACGGCGCTGGCGCTGGCGGTCCCGCCGGCATCTCGCGCAGGGTCACTTCCCGACCGCTGAAGGCCGGTGCCGGGCGGCGCGCAGGCGGGGGCGGCGCCGTACGCGGGGCGGCGGGGTCGCCATCACCGCGCTCCCCTTCGCCTGACTCCGGAGCACGGCTGGCCGGGACCGGGGTGGCCGGCGGCGGCGTCAGCTCGCGCGCGAAGGGATCGCGCAACGCCGGCAGCTGGCGTCCCA
>JAYVMM010000334.1:0-3191 GCA_043758975.1 Planctomycetota bacterium
GCCTCTCAGGCGGGCAGCGCCAGCGCCTGGCGATTGCGCGTGCGCTTTACCGTGATCCCCGCCTGCTCATCCTCGATGAGGCGACCAGTGCGCTCGACAACGAGAGCGAGCGCCAGGTGCAACTCGCGCTCGAAGAGGTCAAGAAGGGCCGCACCACCCTGATCATCGCCCACCGCCTGTCGACCATCCGCGGTGCCGACCGCATCATCGTCCTCGCCGACGGGGTGGCGGTTGAAACCGGAACCTACGATGAGCTAGTCGACCGTGGCGGCGCCTTCAGCAAGCTGATCGGCAGTCAGGAGGCCCCGGCGGCGCCGGCGTGAGGCTCGCGCAGCTTCCGGGGTGCGCCTTAGCATGCTAGGCGCTGCCCATCCAGCGCTGGTCGCCGAGGCGACGGCGTGGTCGTCCGGTGGACGCGCGCCTGCCGCGACCCACCGGTCCTGACCCGCCACCAGCTACTCAGGATGCTACCAGGTGCGGTGCGAATCATCGGCGCTCGAGGCTTACGGACAAGCGATCGCCGCCCTGGTGGCCAGCCCCATCCCCAGACTCGATGTCAATTGCACCAGCCATGCCCGGCGCATCCGCGAGCTCTCCGCGTTCATCAGAGAGGGCGGCGGCGCGCCCGACGCCACTTCCGAAGAGTGGGGCGACATCACCGGGGCGATGGCCGTGGGCGGCACGTTATGCGCTCGCCACGCCATCCTTGCCCTGCTCGCCCGGGGCGAGGCGCAGGTCCTGGAGGACCTCGCTGCCGCACGCGGCCATGGCGATGCCCAGTGCAGAGAATCGACCGATGCCGACCTCATCCCGTCGCAGGAACGCGCCTACCAGCGCGTGCTGAGCCTGTAGAAATCCGGTCCGCCGTCAGACGCGGAGCTGCTTGGCCTATCCTGAGCGGGCGCGTGCGCTCCCTGCGCCGGGCGAGCACCAGCCCGACGCAGGGCGGCGGCGGGGCTCAGAAGCGGGCGCCGAGCGAAAACAGCAGGCCGAAGCCCTGGTTGCGGCGGTTGTCGCTGACGGTGACCTGACCGGCGCCGCTATTGTAGTTGTAGGCAGGGTTGAAGCGCCCGACCAGGTAGGGTACTTCGACGCCCAGCACGAGGCCGCCGAGGGCGAAATAGGTGCCGGCGCGGATGCCGTATTCGTAATACTTGTTCCAGTCCTTGTTGGTCTGGTTCGTGCCATTGTCGCTGACGCTGTAGTAGGCGCGTCCGATCCCACCGAAGGGGGTGACCTCGAAGTGCCATTCGTGGGTGAAGGCGTAGCCGTAACCGATCAGGAGGTCGGCGGTGGGGGTAGTGACATGGGCATCCTGCGCGCCATCGTGCCAGGTCGCGTTGTTGACCGCGATGCCAACGCCATAGATCAGGCCGCCGCCAAGGCCGAGATGGCCGCCGACGTACTGGAGCTGGCCGCGCCAATTGTGGTCGGCGTTGCGCCCGCTGTCGGACGACGAGTTCGACGAAGTGACCGTGCCGGCATTGTTGGTCACCGTGGTCGAGGAGGCGCCCTTGAACTCGGTTGAGAGGACGCCGCCGCTGAGGCGCAGATCGCTGACGTCCAGGTCGGCGGCCGTTGCCGAAGCGGTAAAGGCGATGATGGCTGAGGTCGCGGTGATGAATCGCATAGTCTACATCCTTCCAGGTCTTGGTGGTTGCGGCGTTGGGAAGCGCCGACGGCGCCAGCGCCGCTGCCCGGCGCCTGGTTGCGTGTTGGCACATCCCGTGCCAAACCCCGGCGCTGCCGGCGGGGGCGCTGGCGAGCTTCGACAGCTGCGCCTTGCAGGGCGGCGGTGGTGCCCGCCTGGGAAAACGCACGGACCATGGCGCCACCGGATAGGGCAGAGCCCGGCGGCACCAGCGAATGTCCGCCATATAACCGGAAAGCGCTCCCCCGCCAGCGACGTCATCACCAATGGCTGGCGGCGGCGGCGCTCTGGCGCCCGATCATGCCAGCACTCGCGTCACGATAATTGCTACGTGGGCGCAGCTGCTCGGCGCGATCCGGCACCGCCGCGCCCGCCACCACCACCACCGCGCACCTAAGCGGTCAGGAGGAGCCATGAGACCGCTTCCCTGTCTCATCCTGATGGTCCTGTCGCTGGCGCTCTGTGGCGATGAGCAACCGCGGTTGCCGGACGTGGACCTGCCGCATGCGCAGCGAGCGGATGCTCCCCACTTCGATGTGCAGGTCGAACACGGCGATTTCACTCTCGGCGATGGCCTGCGCTTTTGCCCGTTCGGACGCTTCCAGGTGTCCCTCAACCCCTACTCCGGCATCGGCCCCTACCACTTCGACAATCTCACCTCGAGCCCGTTTTATGCGCGTGACAAGGATTTCGCCGTGGGCCTGCGCCTGGGCGCCTTCTATCGGCTGACCAGCCACCTCATGCTCGAGATCCAGCTGCCTTTCACCGCCAACCCGTCGCCGGAATACCAGGAGCCCTTGCAGTATTACGGCCCGCTGAACGCCCAGCGCCACCTGGACGCCTCGATCGGCCTGTTGTGGTCGTTCTAAGGTAGCTGTACGGCAACGCGCCAGCGCTCCGCGACCTGCGCCGTGCTGCACCTTTCACGGGTCCGCGCCAGGCGGCCATGCCGAATGCATCGCTGGGCAAGGCCCGGAGGATACGGAGACGGCAGGGGTGCGCCGCCAGCAAGGTCCCAGGCGGTTCGGGCCCTGCGGTACGGTAATTGCTCATGTCCATGACCACGCAGGTGGTGGCGAGGCGAGGGTCGGTGCGGCGCGTATGGCCGGTGCCGGGCGAGCATCCGGCATAGCCCCTCCAGCCGCAGCAGCTTCAGCAGACTCAGCAGTGGCAACCGTCACAGGAGCATGCGCGCCCCCGGCAGCGATCCGCTGCAGCGCTTCAGTCCCCCGCGGCCCGCGGGATTCACTCACACGCGAAAGGTCACCCATGCCTGCTCTCATCATCACCATCCTGCTGGTCGGGGGCGGCATCCTGCTCGCGAGCGGCATCAATTCCATCGAATCAGTGCATGACGATCTCAGCCGCGTCGTCATCAGCCATTATAGCAACCGCACGGTCTCCCTCATCGTCAGCGGTGCGGTCTGCTTCCTGCTCGGCCTGGTCGGACTGTTCGGCATGCACCGCGGTCGCAGGGCCTGATCCGCTCGTCGCCAGGCGCAGGCGGCCAGCCGTCCACCAACCCAACCCAACCCAACCC
>JAYVMM010000335.1:0-2695 GCA_043758975.1 Planctomycetota bacterium
GCCCCCATGCTGGCCTTCAAGCCCAAGTGCATGCTGGTTTCGATGGTCACCCTCGCCGCCATCACCGCCCTGATGTGGCTTTACGACGAGAAGCTCTCCGACCCCCTGCACCGCGACAGCGTGATCCTGCGCAGCGTGGTCGAATGGCTGTTCCTCACCGGCGCGCTGGTGATCTTCAGCCTGGGCGCCTCGCTGGTGGCGGTGTTCCTCAAGGCCGACCTGCTCGATGACGAGTTCCTCTCCTTCTCCGAGGCGCTCGGCCAGTACAAGGACCGCATCCTGCCGGCGGTGCTGGTGCCGCTGTTCCTGATGGGTCTGCTCGCCGGAGTCGAGCTCGCCTTGGTTTATCTGCCCTACCTCGCCGGCAGCGTGATCCCCTTCGCCGGACCGGCGATCTACGCGCTGTTCTACCCCCTGCTCTACCTCTTTTCGCTGTTCAGCATCCTGCTCGGCGTTGCGGTCTGGCTGAGCGTCTTCGTCTTCCCTGCCATCGTCTCCATCCGCAAGCACGGCTGGTTCGACAACGTGGTCGATACCATCGAGGCGGTCGGCACCAAGCCGCACGTGCTCGCCGCCAGCCTGGCCTTGACCCTGGTGATGATGTACTTCGCGCACGGCATCGGCTTCGCCGCCATCCAGCACCTCCGCGATCAGCATTTCCTGGTGCCCGAGGGCTGGCCCCAGGGCGTGCAGTCGACCGAGGCGCGCGCCGAGGACTTCTTCGCGCGCGACATGGTGCATGAGTTCGACACCCGCATGCGCATCCACTTCGACGCCCAGCGCCTGAGCAGCGCCTTCAGCACCTACCGCCTGTTCGAGACCCTGTCGCCTACCGCGGTGCCGACCGGCCCCGAGAAGAACGCCTTCTACTACAATGTCACCGGGCCGATCGCCGGATTGTGGCTGTGCCTGATCGAAGCCATGCTGCTCGGCTACGTGCTCAACCTCTTCATCTCCGGTGGCATGCTCACCTACCTGGTGGTGCGCGAGGACGACTACTGGGACGACGAGAACCTCGAGGACCTCGACAAGCTGGCCAAGGAGCTTGAGGAGGAGGCCAAGCGCGACCAGGGCGCGGCGCCCGCTGCTGCCAGCGCACCGCCTGCCGCGCCTCCCGCGCCTCCCGCGGCGCCCCAGCCGCCCGCGCAACCGACCTAGCGCCGCTGCCGGTTCAGCACCGCTGCCGGCGCCAGCACCGAGGGCGTGCGCTCAGGGTGTGGTGAGGTCGATCCAGCGCGGGGTGTGGTAGGGGGTGCGCGCGGTGATCCACGCCACCACCCGCTCGTCCTTGGCGATGCCCTGGTCGCCCTGCCAGCCATAAACGATGGAGACCACGTCGTCGCGCCCACGGCGAAGCGAAAACAGCGGCACCAGGCCATTGCCGCCGCTGAGCGCATTCAGGCGCACCACTTCGCGCTCGAGCACGGTGCGCCGGGTCTGATCGACGGCCTCCACCGGGGTCAGCACCAGCACGAAGGTACCTTCCGCCGCCGCCACCGGCGCGCTTACGCCGGGCTTGGCATTCGGGGTCAGGCGCAGGACGTAGCCGGGCAGCGGCAGGCGTGCCCAGCCGCTCGCATCGTCGACCAGGATCACGCGCGCTGCCCCATCCGGGGCGTCATGGTAGCGCACCTGCCACCACGCCTTGCCGTCGGCGGGGTTGGGCGCTGCCAGCAGCACCTCGCTCGCCTCGCCCCAGCTCAGGTTCTCGCGCAGCTGGAGGTGGTCGGCGATGCCGGTCACCTCGCCCTGGGTCAGGGGCGCGCGCGCCTCGCAGGCGCCCAGCGCAAGCAGGATGGCGGCCAGGGCGGCGGTCGGGACGGCACGCATGGATGGCTCCGGTAGGCGACGGTGGACTGTAAGGTGCCATACCGGAACGGCCATGGTCATTTCTGACCCATGCCGAGCTGGTGGCGGCTTGAGCCCGCCGGTGGCAGCGGTGCATGTGCTCGCCACCTCGCTCGGCGAGGGCTCCGCATCGACATTGGCGCGCGGAGCCTACACTGCGAGCATGGCCGAGCGCTTGCCACCCAGCGTAATCGCGCTCGCCGTACTGGTCCTGATCCTGACCTCCTGCTCCCTGCTGACATCAGCCCTGGGTCGGAGCGGGTGGCTGGGCTGGGCCCTGGCGGCGAACGCGGTCCTCCTGCTGGCGCTGGCGGCCTGGCTGGCGATGACGCGGCTGCGCAGACGACAGCGCGCCGAGAAGTCCGCCCAGACCGACGGCCCCTTCCGTCAGCTGCTGGGCAGCGCACCGATGGTGGTGCTGACGGTCAATGCCCAGGGCGCAATCACCCACATCGACGGCAATGGGCTGCGCGCGCTCGGCGTGGTCGCCGAGCAGCTCATCGGCGCCGATGCCTTCGCCTTCTACCCCGACACCCCCCAGCTGCGCGCCCAGCTCGCCCTCGCCCAGCAGGGCAAGGCGGTCAATGCGGTGTTCGAGCGCGGGCCGGTGGTGATGGAGACCTGGACCACGCCGCTGCTCGACGGCGCCGGAGCACCCGCCGGATGGATCGGCTTGGCCATCGATCTCACCGCGCGCACGCGCGCCCAGGCCGCGCTGCGCGAAAGCGAGCGCAAGTACCGCGAACTGCTCGAGCAGGCCTCCGATGGCATCTACATCACCGACCTCGGCTGGCGCCTGGTCGAGGTCAACCGCCGCGCCTGCGAGATGCTCGGCTATGACCACGAC
>JAYVMM010000336.1:0-1960 GCA_043758975.1 Planctomycetota bacterium
CCTCCTTGACCATGCGCTCGATCTCGTCCTTGTTCAGGCCGGAGGAGCTCTGGATGGAGATGTGCTGCTCCTTGCCGGTGGCCTTGTCCTTGGCCTTGACCTCGAGGATGCCGTTGGCGTCGATGTTGAAGGTGACCTCGATCTGCGGGACGCCGCGCGGCGCCGGCGGCAGGCCGTCGAGGGTGAACTTGCCGAGCAGGCGGTTGTCGCGCGCCATGCGCCGCTCGCCCTGGAAAACCTGGATATCGACCGCCGGCTGGCTGTTGGCCGCGGTGGAGAAGATGTTGGACTTGGAGGTCGGGATGGTGGTGTTGCGCTCGATCAGCACGGTCATGATGCCGCCCTCGGTCTCGATGCCGAGCGATAGCGGGGTGACGTCGAGCAGGAGCACGTCCTTGACCTCGCCGGTCAGCACGCCGCCCTGCACCGCGGCACCCACCGCCACCACCTCGTCGGGATTGACGTTCATCTTCGGCGCCTTGCCGAAGATCTCCTTGGCGATGGCCTGGGCGCAGGGCATGCGCGTCGAGCCGCCGACCAGGATGACGTCGTCGACATCGGCGGCGCTGAGCTTGGCGTCCTTGAGGCAATCGACGCTCGGCTTGCGGCAGCGCTCGAGCAGGTTCTTGGTGATGTTCTCGAAGGTGGCGCGCGAGAGGTTGGTGTTGAGGTGCTTGGGCTGGCCGCCCACCATGGTCACGAAGGGCAGCGAGATGGTCGCGCTGGTGACCTGCGAGAGCTCCTTCTTGGCCTTCTCCGCCGACTCCTTCAGGCGCTGCAGCGCCATCTTGTCCTTACGCAGGTCGAGACCGCCATTCTCCTTGGCGAAGTTGTCGGCCAGCCAGTTGATGATCACATCGTCGAAGTCGTCGCCGCCGAGATGGGTGTCGCCGTTGGTGGCGAGCACCTCGACCACGCCGTCGCCGACCTCGAGCACCGAGATGTCGAAGGTGCCGCCGCCAAGGTCGAAGATCGCGATCTTGCCGCTCTTGCCCTTGTCCATGTGGTAGGCGAGCGCGGCCGCGGTCGGCTCATTGATGATGCGCTTGACGTCGAGACCGGCGATCTTGCCGGCATCCTTGGTCGCCTGGCGCTGCGAATCGTTGAAGTAGGCCGGCACCGTGATGACCGCTTCGGTCACCGCCTCGCCGAGGTAGTCCTCGGCCGCCTTCTTGAGGTACTGCAGGATCATCGCCGAGATCTCGGGCGGGGTGTAGCTCTTGCCGCGCACGTCGACCTTGACCAGTTCCTGGGCGCCGCCGATCACCTTGTAGGGGACCAGCTTCTCTTCCGAGCCGACCTCGGAGTGGCGGCGGCCCATGAAGCGCTTGATGGAGTAGACGGTGTTCTCGGGGTTGGTGATCGCCTGGTTACGCGCCATTTGCCCGATCAGGCGGTCGCCATTGTCGACGAAGCCGACCACCGACGGGGTGGTGCGCAAGCCTTCCTGGTTGGCGATCACCACCGCCTCACCGCCTTCCATGACGGAGACGCAACTATTGGTGGTGCCCAAGTCGATGCCGATGATCTTGCCCATGTGATATTCCTTTACCGAAATGGTGTGACGTTCGTCAGTAGTGTGTCGTGTGTCGTAGGTAGTATGGAGAAAGTCGGGTAGGTGGGGTCAGCGCTCGAGCAGCTGGTGCACCAGCGTGGTCAGGCTGCCGATCTCGACCGGCTTGGGCAGCAGCGCCTTGGCCCCGGCGCAAAGCGCGGCACGCGCGAGCTCGCGGTCAGCGCGCGCACTCATCAGCACCACCGGCAGCTGCCATCCCGCTGCCGCACCTAGCGGGATGAGCGGGTGGCCCTGGACCCAGGAAAGCAGTTCGAAGCCGCTCATGTCCGGCATGTCGACGTCCGACAGCAGCAGGTTGCAAGGCTGCGCGCGCAGCACCTCGATGGCGCCGCCGGCGCTGCCCGCCTGGCAGGTCTGGCAGCCAAAGCCGGCCAGGATCTCGCC
>JAYVMM010000337.1:0-5078 GCA_043758975.1 Planctomycetota bacterium
TCGGCCTGCACCCCGCGCTCGCGCCGCTCGCCCCGGCGTGGAAGGAGGGCGAGCTCGCCATCGCCCTCGGCCTGGGCTACCCCGGCCCCAACCGTTCGCACTTCCGCGGCATCGATATCTGGAACGCCGGCTCCAAGACCGACGAGATGCTGACCGATGGCTGGCTGGCGCGCATCCTGTATGGCGCCCAGGGTTCGGCGCCGTCCGAGCTCCTGGCGCACAGCATCAGCCTCGGCTACTCCACCGCCTACGGTGGCGGCGGCGCGCTCTACGGCCACCAGCTCAACCGCCTGACCATGGACCGCCCGGAGGAGTTCGTACGCCGCGCCAAGCGCATCCCCAAGCCGGGCGACGTGGCGGCCAACGCCGCGGTGGCGCACATCCTGCATGTGCAGAACGACATCAATGCCACCGCCGACCGCCTCGAGGCGCTCTACCGCAAGGCGCCGGCGCTCACCGCCTTCCCCGGCAGCGGCCTAGGCGGGCACCTCCAGGTTGCGGCCAAGCTCATCGCCGCCGGCATTACCTGCCCGGTCTTCAAGACCACCGTCGGCGGCTACGACACCCACGCCGGACAGAAGGCGGCGCAGCAGAACCTGCTCACTGAGCTGGGCGCCGCGCTCGGCGCCTTCCGCACCGCGCTCAAGGGTGTGCCGGGGGCGTGGGAGCGCACCGTGGTGATGACCTACAGCGAGTTCGGGCGGCGCGCGGGTGAGAACGACAGCGGCGGCACCGACCACGGCACCGCCGCCCCCCACCTGCTGCTGGGCGGCAAGCTCAAGGGCGGCTTCTACGGCAAGCAGCCCAGCCTGACCCAGCTCGACTACGGCGACCTGGTGTTCACCACCGACTACCGCCAAGTCTACCAGACCATAGCCCAGGGCTGGTTCGGCTACCAGAAGCCGTTCCTCAGCGAGAAGGGCTTCAAGCCGCTGCCGCTGTTCACCTGAGCTGAGCCGCGCCCGCCTACGCAGCCTGCACGTGCTTGGCCCTTTTCGCCGGCCCGCCGGCTGCCACGCTCAGTCATGGCCGCGCTCTTCGTCGAACTCGAGGGAGTGGTGATCGCGCCCCTGGGCGCGGGCACCCCCGCCAGCGAGCCCGCGCTCCTGCCCGGGGTGGCGGGCGCGCTCGCGCGGCTGCGCCAGCGCGATGTGATGGTGGTGGCACTGACCGACGACCCCGCCACCGCCGCGCGCTTCCCCGACCTCGGCGTGCAGCTGCGCCAGCTGGTCGAACGCGATGGCGGCGAGCTGCGCGGCTGCTACGCCGCCGACGCACAGTCGCCACCCTCCTGGCGCCGCCCGCGGCCCGGCATGCTGCTCGCCGCCGCGCGCGAGCTGGGCATCGACCTCGCCACCAGCTGGATGGTCGGGCGCTCCCACCACGACGTCCTCGCCGCGGCCCAGGCCGGTTGCGCCGGCTGCGTCCTGGTTGGGGGCACGGTGGAGGTCGCTCCCGACCCCCGCCTGGTGGTGGCGATGGCGCGCGATCTCGCCGATGCACCGCGGGTGATGATCCCGCGCCGCGGCGGCTGCTGGCACGAGTGATGCCCGGCGCGGCCAGGCGGGCGCGCCCGCGCCCGCGTCAGTGCGGCAGGTAGACCCCAAGGTAGCTCTCGAGCTCGGCGATCTGGGTCTCCTTGAGCTCGCAGCGCTCCTCGTTGATGCGGTCGGACTCGGCCCAGGCGCAAATGGTGCCGTGCGCCTGGATCACCGCGTGCCAGGCGCCCGGCTCGATGATGTACCAGGTCTGCGGCAGCATCGGCAGCGCGACCACGTGCTCGGGCTCGCTGCCGCGCCCGGCCAGGCACAGAATGGCGGCGCCCTGCACCACGGTGCCGGCCTGGCGCCCGCCGAGATTGCGCGTGGCCGAGCGCGTCGAGCCCGGCATGCGGTCGGGGCTGGGATTGGTCAGGCCGAGCTGCCAGCCGGCGCTCTCGCCATCGGTGTTGCCGACCGCCACCCGCACGTAGCCGGGCTGCCGGCTGCGCCCGACGATGAGCTGGTCGGCGACCAGCTTCTCGAGCAGGAAGGGCTGGCGCTGCACGGCGTAGGCGATGATGCGCGCGATGACTTCGTTGAGCGCGAGGCCATCGCTGAAGAGGTGCACAGCGTCGTCGGTGAGGGTGAGCGCGCCGACCTCGCGCTGGGAGTCGCGCTGGTCGCGCTCGCGGATGCTGCGCACCACCTCGGCAAGCGCCGGCTGGGTCTGGTCAGCCGGCCACTCGCTCAGGCGCCGGCGCGCGCGCTCCTCCGGGCTGGCATCGAGGTAGACCTTGAGCTGGGCATCGGGGCAGATCACCGTGGTCGCGTCACGCCCCTCGACCACTGCGTCGTGCCCGGCGACCAGGCGCTGCTGCTGCGCCACCAGGTGCTCGCGGCAGAGCGGGTTGTCCGCCACCCGCCAGATCTCGGCGGTGATCATGGGCGAGCGGATGCGCGCGCGCGCCAGCTCGACGCCGTCGATGCGCACCGCGCCCTCGGCGCTGAAGTCGATGGTGCGCGCACGCACGAAGGCGGCCACCGCGGCAGCGTCGTCGCGCACCACCCCGGCGTCGAGCAGGGCGACGGTGGCGGCGCGGTACATCGCCCCGGTGTCGAGGAAGAGCAGGCCCAATCGCCGGGCCAGCGCCTGGGTCACCGTGCTCTTGCCGGCGCCGGCGGGGCCATCGATGGCGATCACCATCGGGCGCGCCATGGCCGGGCCACCGGGCCGGGGGGTGCTCATAGGGTCTCCGCTGCCGCTGTGAGCGTGGCGCGCTGGCGGCAAAGTCAAAGCGTGCCGGCGCCCACTCCCGTGCCCGCTCCCGCTCCCGCCCCCAGCGCGGCCATGAAGGCGGCCATGCGCGCGGCATCCTTGATCCCGGGTGTGGACTCGATGCCGGAGGCGACATCGACCGCCCACGCCCCGCTCGCCCGCAGCGCGGCAGCGACATTGCCGGCGTGCAGGCCGCCGGCGAGGATCACCGGCGCGCCGAGCTCGAGCCCCTGGAGCAGGCGGTGGTCCCAGGCGGCGCCGCTGCCGCCGCTGCCGGCGGCGCTGGCGGTGTCGAGCAGGTAGGCGTCGGCGGGGAAGCCGCGCACCGCCTCCAGGCTGGCGCGGTCGTGCACCGCGAAGGCCTTGATCACCGGCAGCCGCCGGCGCAAGCGCGCGCACAGCTCGGGGGACTCCTGCCCATGCAGCTGGATGGCGCTCGCGCGCAGGCGCTCGGCCTGGCGCAGGATGTCCTCCTCCGCGGCGTCGACGAACAGCGCCACCGTGGCGACCAGGGGCGGCACCAGCGCGCTGAGCGCCTCGGCCTGCTCGAGGACGATGCGCCGCGGTCCGCGAGCGAGGTTGAAGCCGAGCGCGTGCACGCCGCAGCTGATGGCGGCACGTACATCCTCAGCACGGGTGAGGCCGCAGAATTTGACGCGCGTGCTCATGGGCGTGCGCAGCGGCGCAGCGGCGGTGGCAGGCGGCGGGGAAAGGGCCAGGAGGTCATGATCCGGGCCAGGGTAGTGGGCGGGCCTCCGCTGCAATCCCGGTGTGGTGCTGGCCTGAGCGGTCCTGCGCCCGGCAGGGCGACCGCCTTTCCCATGGCGACTCCGTGCCCTGAAGCGGGTGCCGGCGGCGCTGAACGCACGCCCGAAACCGGGTGCCAGTCCTGTCTACTTAGGGGATGAGTCCTGCTGCCTCGGGCGCCTTCGCTTCCGTCGGCCCGGTGGCCTCGAGGTCGATCACCACCTCCATGTGCACGCCGTTTACGGCGAAGCGGGTGCCAGGCGCCGTCGGCTTGGCCGCCTGCCAGCGCTGCCATTCCGCTGCGGGGAGGCCCGCCGGCGGCCCGCCGCTCAGGTCGACGGCGAGGCGGAAGCCGCGCGTCCCGCGCGGCTCGAACACGAGCGGGATGCGCGTGGAGCCCGTCTCGATGGCGAGCGGCCCGAGGCTCTGCGCCCACGCCGCGGCGTTGGCCGGGCGGGCGCCGCGCGCCACCAAGAGCCAGGTGCGGGCCGCCGCCCGCACCAGTGCGTGACGGACCGTTTCGAAGGCCACCATCTTCTCGACGAGCGGCAGGGTCTGTGTTAGGAGGCCTAGGTCGAGCGAACGGATGGGCGGTCCTGCGTATAGCGCGCCCTGACCGAGCTCGAGCGCTTGATAGTGGTCGAACTCGGCGGCGCAGTCCCCTGCCGTCCAGGCCCGGTGCTGGTGTGGGGTGAAGACGCTGCTGGCCGCGTACCCCTTGGTCGCGCCGGCGTTGGCGGAGCTGACCGGCAGCTGGTCGAGCCAGGATTCCGCGATGGTGCCGAGCATGATCAGGCGCTCCCCCTTCCACATTTCCTGGGACGGCGGATCCCAGGGTCCGTGCAGCCAGGCATCGAGCAGTCCGGTCTCCGCGCGACCGCCGACCAGGAGTTCGAGGTAGCTGTAATCGCGCATGGTGGATAACCCGCACCAGACGAGGCCTTCCGCTATCCCGGCGGGATGTCGGGCGTGGCGCATGACCCGTTCGATGGATGGCAACGCCTGGGGGTCATTGAAGGCGGCCAGGAAGCGGGCAGCCTGCCCCATCCGATGCAGCTCCTCATTGAGAGGAAAGGTCCGCGCAGCATCGAGCCGCCCCTGCTGCTGGGCCTGCCGGAGCATGACTGCGGCGGCGATGGGCAGGGCATCGAGTCCAGCGGTCCTGGCGACCACCTCGCGGCAGAGCGCGAGCTCGGCGGCGGAATCCGCGGTGGGTGCCAACGGGAGACCCTCGCGGGCGAGGCGGGTGGCGATCTTCGGCAGCTCCTTGGGCATGCCGGCGGTGATGGCGGCGAAGGCTTGCATGGCGCTGTCGACCGCGGTGGGAGTCAGCTCCGGCTGGCCGGCGAGGAGATCGGAGGGAGCGCTGCCGGCGCCGCTGCGGTTCAGCTCCGCCAGCGTCCTGCGCAGCAGGATCCTGCCTTCCTGATCCTCGGCGTAGCCGCTGAACCAGCGCACCGCCACCCCGGGCAGCAGCCAGGGCAGCAAGGTGCCATCAAGATGCACCACCAGCCGCTGCTCCTCGGTGGCCAGCTCGAAGTACTGCATGCCGGCGCCGGCGATGGCCTTGGCCA
>JAYVMM010000338.1:0-2710 GCA_043758975.1 Planctomycetota bacterium
TTTATTTCCACTCTTTGGGAGAAAAACCCTCGCCTTTATATCTCCAGGCCTGAGAGGCTTGTCGCGCCCGGGACGGGTACGTCATGGCATAGCAGCTGCGTTCTTCTGGCGATTTGCATCGTCCGATGATCGCGACGTGGTGACGCTATGGCAATTGTCGCGACAGCGTCGCGACAATTGCACCGCCATCCGTCCATCCCTATGATAAAGCTGAATAATGCTTGTTGCGTAACTGCACCACGGTCTGAGTGAGTCGCTGCGCTTCTAGGGTCGCGAGGAATTCGTCGAGGGATTTCGGCGGATTTTTCAATGATTGTCGTTGGTCGTTCATGGCACGAATCACCCGTACGGGGTCGAGATCCAACTGGTACAGGATAAAGTCGTCGGGGTGCTGCGCCTCGATTCCGAAGGGCGCACAATTCGTGGCGGGGAAATCCTTGAGGTTGAAGGTGACGATGGCATCCGCACCGCCGCGGATTGCGGCTGCCAGGACGTGGCGATCATCGGGATCGGGGAGCGTCAGGCCGGGGATGAGCTCATCGTAACCGGTCACGAGGCAATCGATCACACTGGCATCCATCAACTCGCGCGTGCGCTGCAGCTTCACCTGGTCTAAATCGGCACGACCCGCCATCAGATTGCGCATCCACTCGTCGTGGATGGCGGCTGTCCATTTCGCGCGAAAGAGCCCCGTTCTGGCAAGGCGCATCAGCAGATCGCGCAGGGGGGCCGGGTATAAGACGCACGCGTCGTAGACGACGGTGTAGGTCGACGGCACCTCAATAGCCCAGGTTGAGTCGCTGCGCCTCGGCTGTCAGCTCATCGAGCGCCTTGTCGCGCTCCGCATCCATGCGCAGTTTATAGGCCTTCACATCGCCGAAGCGAATGCGTCGGTGCGACCCGACCCGGCGGAAGGGAATGGCGCGGCTGTTCAGCTGTTCAATCAGAAATGGACGCGACACCCCGAGCAGATCAGCCGCCTCCTGCGTGGTCAGCTCGGCGTGAATCGGAATCATGGTGACGGCATGGCCAGCCGCCATTTCCGCAAGGAGCTCGACCAGCAGGCGCACCGCGCCGGCGGGAAGATCCACGATCTCATTCGATCCGTCGACACGCACCCGCAGGGGGCGCGCAGCCAATGGACCCAGCGTGCGTACCGATTCGCGCGCGATGCGGACCTCGGCATCGGAGAGCGGTGGAAGCGGGTCCGTGAGGGTGAGCATGGCCATTCTCCGTGTTCGGCTCCATAGTCGCAATATCCGAAGCGATCGCAATATCTAGAGAGGCTTCCCGGTGCGCGCTGTATGCCACCGTAATAGAGCCATTATCGCGAACTAGGTTCTCCGGCGGGCATCGGGGCATCGCGAATCATGCTTGCGATAAATCACATTATCGCAAGCATATTGCGTGCCCGCCGAGACCCTTTTTCGACCTCCGCCAGCCGCGAGGATGGTGCCGTGGATGGAGGGAATCAGAGCCGGAGAGGCCATCCTAGGCCCCCGGCGGCCCTCTGGTGGCTCCGGGTGGGGCTGGATCGGGATGAGACCCGCCGGGGCCCCGGAGCGGGTCCGCGGAGGTTCTCATAGTCCCGGGTGACCCCCCGGATGATCCGGCACCCGCGGTCGCCGCGGTGCCCGCCGTCCACGACCTGGTCGTGGCGTCACCGATGGCCCTCGCCCAGGCAGACATGCTCCTCACTGACTTCGCGGCCGCGCGCTCGCCGCTGACGCTCCGGGCGTACCAGTCGGACCTGGTCGACTTCGCCGCCTTCCTCATGGTCGGGTCACCGGCGGTCGCGGTGGCGCAGCTGATCAGCGGTGGACCAGGAGATGCGCACCGCCTGGGGCTGCGCTACCGCGATCATCTCCAAGCAGCGCAGCGAGCGCCGGCGACGGTGGCGCGGCGATTGGCGACGCTGCGCAGCCTCTGCCGCGTGGCGCGCTTGGTCGGGGCGATCACCTGGGCGCTCGATATCCCCGGGCCGCGGCCAACGCCCTACCGCGACACCCGCGGACCTGGCCGCGCCGGGTTCCAGCGCCTGGTGCAGGCCGCGGAAGACCAGGCGGAACCGAAACGTTCGCGCGACTTGGCCATCCTCTGGCTCCTTTATGGCCGTGCCCTCCGCCGCACGGAGGTCATCCGCCTCCATGTCCCCGAGGACCTCGAGCTCGCCACCGGCCGCATCCGCATCCACGGCAAGCACCGCGCTGATCCCGAATGGATCACCATTCCGCCGGCGACGGTGCGTGCGCTGACGCAGTGGCTGTCGGTGCGTGGATCAACGCCGGGGCCGCTGTTTACACGCCTCGATCGCTATGCACCGACCGCCCGGCAGCGCGTCGGCGATCCTGGCCCCCTGACCGGCGAGGCGCTCCGGCAGCTGGTGCGGGACCTGGGCCAGCGCGTCAACGTCGCCGCGCGACCGCATGGTCTGCGTCATGCCGCCATCACCGAGGCTCTCGCCGCTACGCACGGAGATTTGCGCGCAGTTCAACGCTACGCACGGCTTAAGAGTGCCGCCACCATTACCATCTACGACGACGAACGCGCTGATTTAGGCGGAGCGGTCGCCCGCATGGTCGCCCCTTAGTTCAAATGCAGTATCCGCAGTCAAAGGTTCAACACAGTGCAATTATCTGCCACACGAGAATTTGCCGACACGCACGAATTTTGGGCGCTGGGGGAGGTCAATTACACAATCAGGTTCGAG
>JAYVMM010000339.1:0-11303 GCA_043758975.1 Planctomycetota bacterium
GCCATGTGCAGCGTACCATCCATGCGGCAGTGGTAGTACGTACCGCTGGGCAGCACCGCCGCGATGGCGATCAGTGCAATCAAGGCAACAACAAACGGGCGCCCGTGCATGTTAAGCTACTATTTCGTAGTAGTGGGACGTAAGCAAGCCTTTCGTTCGTCAACTTTGCACCATCGCGGCGTGACGGGTGCGCGTTGGTCGCAGCCTCGAAGTCGGCACCGGCACCACTCCCGCGACCCGTCCACGCCAGTAAACGGATCGCGAGAAACGCTGTGCGGTTTACTTGGCGGCCTTCTTGTCGGCGAGCGCCGCGGCAGCGTACTTCTCCGGATCCTTCTTGATGAGCGGCGGGCAATCCTTGCAGCAGACGCCGATGGCGACGGTTTTGCCGTCCTTCATGGTGACCACGACCGGCGGGATCGACGGATCCACCTTATCGCCCTCATTGGGGCAAATGGTGTTGACGGGCTTGACCTTGTCGCCGTCCGCGGCCGACAGCGTCGCACCACCGATCAGAGCGAGGCCCAGGGCTAGAATAGGCAGGAGAGCAGCGCGCATAGCGTGATCTTTCATAAGAGGGCGAGGAGACTCGTCCGGATCGGCTGAGCCCGATGGCTGCAGCTCCTGTTCAAGGTACACGTCCCGCTCCCCTGTCTCACCGATCGGGGAATCGGCACCCCATGAGGCATTCTCGATCAGCGGTGGCCTCTGGCGGCTCCTGGCAGCCTTCCTGGGCTCAGTGACTGTGGTGCCCCATGCCGCCTCCCAGGAGGTGCCGAACGAGCGCCAGAACGACCACAAGCCCGCCGAATGCCCAGAGCAGGCGCCTCCCCACGGGGGATGGGGCGACATCCGGCTGGGTGAGGGCCTGCCCTGGGGATGCCGATGGCGTGGTGCGACGGTGAAGCAGGCGCTGGCCATAGGCTGTCCGACCCCACGGCTTTACCACCGATAGCACGGTAATCCCAATGAGCACGATCAATGCAAGGCCTGCATCGCCAACCAATTGCACCCCGAACCCGCCGAGGTCGGGCAGCGTACCCGGAGCCGCGCCGCTCACGCGCCGTGCGGTCTCGGCCACCGCAACGATTTGATGCACCAGCAGAAGGGCGGTGGCACCACAGGTCAGCGCAAACTTGGTTGCCACCCAATAGGTGCGGAAGAGACCCCACTCCGTGCCCAGAGCCAAGATCAGACCGGTGGTCAGGGACAGGGCACTGAGCGGGATGATCAGGTCCCATCCCAGGAGGCACATGGAGCGGTAGGAGCCGCGGACCAGATCGACGTCTGGACTGGCGAGGGCCGTCACGCTGAGCACGAAGAAGCAAGCGACGGCACCCAGCCAGCCAACCGACACGACGATATGCGTGGTGCGCAGGGAGGTGCGAACAACGGTCTTCATCGCCGTGCTGCCGATCGGCGTGTGGTGACCCGTGCCTGCGGGGCATTGCCAGTACTCCCCGATAGACGCGCCTGGTGACGCAACAGCGCCACATGCTGGTGAGCCAGGCCAGCGGCATGGGTGAGAAAGTCGGCGATGGCGGTCAGCTGCGCGGCATCGAATCGATGCAGGGTTTGTGCCATATCCCGGCGGATAGGCGCCATCACCTCAGCGATGGCGCTCAGACGCTCCGGGACGACCGACAGGAAGTGCTGGCGACGGTCGTGAGGATCGCCTGTCCGCCGCACATACCCGGCATGCATGAGCCGTGCAACCACACCGGTGATGGCCCCGCTCGATAGGCCGGTGATCGTAGCGAGCTCGGCCCCGGTGATGTCGCCACGCTCGCGGAGCAGGTCGAGGCATTTGTGGTCGGTCGGGCCAAGCCCGAGGCGATGCGCCACGGCTTGATGGAAGACTACGACCGCGGTGCTGTGGTGGCGCACGATGTGCCCCAGTATGGAATCCATCAGGCGAGCTCGCCGTGCCCCTGAGCGTTTCGATGCTGATGCGGTGGTGGTTGCCATATACCTTAGCAACTAAGGTATAAACTAAGACATACGACGCAAGGAGACAGCGTCGATCTCGTAAGTCTCTGCCTCGCTGGCCATTGCCTTCCGACGATGACGAACAGCCAGGGCCCAGGTCAGCCGTGCGGTATTCCATCCCTGGCGAGATCATCAGCGGTTGCGCGCGTTACCACGCTGCCGGCAGGATGCTGGTACCACCCGGGATCATCGTAGGAGGTCAACGTCGGACGCACCTTGAGGATGGTGAACATCCCACCCATGGTGATCTCGTCAAAGGGGCCTTTGCCACCGACCATCGGCAAACTGTTGGGCGGAACCGGCATGCCCATGGACCCCATGTCAGCCATGCCTTGGTCGCCCATGGTCATATAGGCAGGCAGGAGAGGATTGATCTTTTCGTCGAGCCCTGCGGTCCTGATGCCGATGAGATTGGGCAATCCATGCCCCATCTGGTTCATCACATGATGGCTCATATGGCAATGCAGCGCCCAATCACCGGGATTATCCGCAATGAACTCGACGTCGCGGGTGCTCCCTGCCGGGACCAGGACCGTGGTTTCTGGCAACTGCGCGCTCAGCGGTGTCGGCCCGCCATCCGTGGCCGTCATCACGAAAGCATGCCCATGCAGGTGGATGGGGTGATGTTCCATCGCGCTGAGATTGCCGAGGCGGAAACGCACCCGCTCGTTCTGCTTGACCACCAGCGGCGCGGTTCCCGGAAAGCACCGTGCGTTGATAGTGAGGACATTGAAATCGGTCATCTCCGAGGGATCCGGCCGCGAGGTTCCGGGGATGATCTTCCACTCGCTCAGGAGCATGACGAAGTCGCGATCGACCTTCGGGCCGACGGGCATGCGCGGATGCACGACGATCATGCCCATGAGACCGAGCGCCATCTGCGTCATCTCATCGTGGTGGGCATGGTACATGAGCGTGCCATGCTGGCGGAACGTCCACTCGTATTTGTAGGTCTCTCCCGGTTGAATGATCTTCTGCGTCAACCCAGCCACGCCATCCATGCCATTGGGGAGCAGGACGCCGTGCCAATGAACCGCGGTGCCTTCCGGGAGCTTATTGGTAACGTAGATGCGGACCCTGTCGCCTTCCACCGCCTCGATGACCGGTCCATGGACCTGCCCGTTGTACCCCCAGCAGGTCGCCGTCAGGCCGGGGGCGAACTCGTGCTTCACCTCCTCGGCGATCAGGTGGTAGACCTTGACGCCATCGACGATTTTCCAGGGGAGCGTCGCGGAGTTGGGTGTAATCACGGGGGTATAATCTTGCCCAGGTAGACCAGGCGGGAGAGACGGCGGGTCGTCACCGCGTGGACGCGGAACATGCTCGTCGGAGGCACCTAGGAGCGAACCATCGACCGCGCTGACGCGATTGAGCCCCATCAGGGCAGCGCCCGCAACGATGGCCCCGGCGCTGCGGCTGATCAGGTTCCGCCGTGATACCGCGTGGAGGGGAGATGGTGCCATGATCAATGTCCTTCCGGAGCGGACGCGGTGGTTGATGACGGAGCGTCGAGAGCCACATCGGTGAAGCGGACGATTTTACCCGCCAGAATTTGATCCAGATCGCTGCGCGCGATCCAATAGGCGTGCACGGCCATCAGGTAATCCCGTCCCGCTTCGATTTCATCAGCCTTGCCTTGCAGCAATTCGAAGGCGCTCGTCAGCATGGCGTTGTAGTGCAGCTGCAGCTCGCCAACGATATGCTGACGCAAAGGGATTATGACGGCGTGCAGGTACTCGGCTCGTTGTCGCGCTGCCATCACCCTGTGGTGCGCCATGCGCACCGCCGAGCGCACATCGACCGCGGTGGACGCATAGAGCGCCCAGGCACGTTGGAGATGGGCTTGAGCCTCCATCGAGAGCCCTTGTCCTTGATTGAAGATGGGGATCTCCACGGTCCCAATCGGGCCCAATCCCCACGACCCATTCGCGTCACGTTGGATGTCCGCGCCGAGAGAGACGTTCGGGAGGTACGGGCTGACCAAGCCATACTGATGCGTGGTCACCACGATCTGCTGCTTGGCTGCCTGCACATCGAGACTCGCGGCGACGGCCTGGCGTTCTAGGTCGGGCATCGCCGGTTCTATCGGTGGCAGGTCCGGCATCCGCGGTTGCATGGTCCACGCGGTCGCGGTGCCCCAGACTCCCAGCAAGGCCGTCAGCCGCTCATGGGCATCCAGCGCGGCCGCTTCGGCTGTCGCGAGGTCGAGCTTGGCCTGCTCGTACATGGCACGGTCACGATCCAGGACGAGCATGGTGTTATTGCCCGCCTCATGGATGCGCTTCGACAGATCGTAGGATGCAGCAGCGCCGGAAAGGATCATGCGCCGCATCTCTATGAGCTGGTCGCTGGCCTGCACATCATAGGCGGTGCGTCGGACATCGCCGGCGAATCCGATGACAGTACCGGCCACCTGAGATTTGGTGGCCTCGAGGGCTGCTGATGCGATCCGGGTGCGCGTGGGGAGATAGAGGATGTCGAGGAAGTCTTGGATCAGCGAGAACTCTAGCGACGGACCGACCGCAAATGCGTTCAACTGAGCTTGGAAGACCGGATTCTTGAGCATCCCGGCTTGCACCAGGTCCGCTTGGGCGACACCGAGATCCTCATAGAGCGCCTGCAGACGGGGGCTGTTGAGCAACGCGATCTGCACCGCTGAATCAGCCGTCAATGGTTTGGCCAGCAGGTCCGCCACCGCCTTCTCGGCTTGACGATCTGAGTCAGTGCCCTGATTCCAATGGACGGTTTTCCCGGTGCGCTCGGTGAGGGTGGCATTGACGTCGTGAAACGCCTCATCGCGCGTCCCGCCACATCCCACCAGGGACATGACACCGACCAGCAGACCCATCAGGGGGGCGAGCGGCCTCATTTCCCAGCTCCATCCGTTGGCTTGGGCACGAGCACCATGCCGCACATGGAGCATTTCCCAGGCCCCACCTGCACGACCTGATGGTGATGTGTGCACCAGAAGAGGGGTCCAGCCGTTGCAGGATCGATGGCGCTAACTCCGGGTGTCGCACCCGGGGCAGGCGCGGGTCCTGGTGCGGGGGCGGGAGCTGGTGCGGATGGAGGAGATCCACGATCGCCATGAACGCCCTCTGCTCCCGCATCGTGATGGTGGTGATGGGCATGCTCATCGGTGCCACCGGCTTGCGTAGCTGGCTGCGGTGGATGATCGGGAGTATCAGGAGATTCCGGCGCTTGCTGAATCGTCAAGGTGGTCGATGGTTCCGCCTCGGGAGCGGCGGTGGCATCGGGATTCGCTGGGTGGGAGGTCGGCACGTGGACATCGGTATCGCGTTCGGTGCAGCCAGTCAGCACGAGCAGGGAGCATATGATGGCGAGATTCAGGGAAGTCATAGCGAGTCAGACCTGTGCATGGTGAGTAGTCGAGCGACAGTACCTGTTGGTGCAGTCAGGGATTGAGGAGACCGGGACCTTGGAGGAGGACGATTCACCATGGGAGGTACACCAGCTCGACGACTGTCTCAGGCATCACCGACTCCCTGCTCGGGATCGCCGAGCTTTCGCGTCAGGAGGGCCCAGGGTCTCCTGCGTACACTGGGGTCACTGCCCAACGAGCTCGACTGAGACGGGGCGGGCGGACGTATACCTTGGCTCCAGGCGGGGAGGATGATGATCGCGGCCATGACCACTCCTGCCGGCGAACCGACACCCGAGGAGCTGCGTGCCTATCACGCAGGCTCGTTGCCGCTCGCCCGATTCGAGGAGGTCGATCATTGGTTGGCCGATCTGTCGCCAGAACTCCAGGCACAGCACCTTGCGCCCGATGAGGGTCATCCCTCGTCACCAAGCCTCGTGGGTGTGGCGGCGCCGGATGAGGCCAAAGCGTGGTTTCTCGGAGAGCGGCAGCCGTCCCGGTATCAGCAACGCGAACGCATTGGCGTGGGCGGGATGGGCGTGGTCGATACGGTCCACGATGCCATCCTCGACCGCGACCTGGCCCTGAAGCGGTGTCGACCACGCGACCTCCAGGAAGGCGTGCATGCCTATGCCGTACGCCTGCGGTCCTTTCGGCGCGAAGCCGCCATCACCGCGCACCTCGAACATCCCGCCATCGTTCCGATCCACGACATCGGTATCGGCCCGTATGGCGAACCGGCGTTCCTGATGAAACGCCTCGATGGTCATCCCCTGACTGAGGTGATCCAGCAGCGCCGTCAAGGCTCCCATCTCGACCTGGCCGACCTCATCCAAATGCTCGTCCGAGTCAGCGAGGCAGTCGCCTATGCCCATGACCGGTCCATCGTCCACCGCGATCTCAAACCGGACAATATCATCGTGGGCACCCTGGGTGCGGTCTACGTGATCGATTGGGGTCTCGCCACGAGCTCCGGGGGGACACCGCCCACTGCCGCCGTCCTGACCCAGCCCAGCGGTCTGACCAGCTTCGCCGTTGGGACGCCGGAATGGATGGCGCCGGAGCAAACCGCTGGGGCGCCGTCTGATCCCCGCATGGATGTATTCGCGCTCGGCGGCATCCTCATGGCCGTGCTGACCGGTGATGGGCCCCGGTCTCGTACCCTGGTCGCCAGTCAGCAGTCGAAACTGTCCACCGTTGACCTCACCCCGCTTAATCGTCCGGGAACCCCGCCTGGCTTGGCGGCTGTGGCACGACGGTGCCTCGCGCAGGATCCTGCGGAACGCTATGCGGATGGAGCGGCTGTGGCCGCTGAACTGCGGCGCTGGCTGTCTGCAGGTGTCACATTCGCTGAGCACCCCACCCTGGCGCGGACCATGGTTCTGCGGCTACGGCGGTCTCCACGTCTGATCACGGCACTCGTTGTGGCTGTCGTTGCGGTGATGGTGGCCGCGGGATGGGACGTGCTGCATCAGCTCGGCCATCATGATGAGGTGCACGCCCGAATCGAACGGGTGTTGGCACGGGTGGCCATGGATGACATCGGTTCAGTGCGCGATGCCTTGCACGAAGTGCACGACCTGGTGGGGCTTGGGCCAGCGCAGGACGATATCCGGGCAGCCGACGTCCGACTGTCCGCGGCGTTGGAGGCACTCGAATTGCGCTCCGCTCAGGAAGTCATCCGGCAGCGCTTGGCGACGTTTGCATCGACCTACCGCATGCGTGGGCCCTGGGCGACGGAGATTGCGGATCTTGATAGGACGTTGCGCGGGCTGGGATTGTCCCTCGCACCAGACCACGGGAATGCCGATGCGCAGCTCGTGCGACGACATGTGCTGCGAGACTCCATCCTGGCGGCCCTGGTTCAGCTGCAGCGAGCCCTCATCGTCTCGACGAACGACCATCCTGGCACGCGCACCATCCCCAGTGTGATCGCTGCCGCCACTGACGATGTGTCCTGGCAAGCGCTCGCACGCCTGCTTGAGCATTCCGAACGCAGCGCGCATGATCTGCACTTGCCTGCAGGGCCAGACGTTGAGCTGGCCCTCCAGTCATCCGTCACCGCCGATTGTCTCTTGGCGACCTATGGTCCCGAAACGCGTCTGGTCCGCTATGCGACACACCGTCTCGAGACCGAACCGGGCGCGTTCTGGCCACGGGTGATCGCAGCCCGATCAGCGCTGCATGACGGCGCCATGGGGGCTGCCGAGAGCCATGCCCTCGTCGCCCTCGGAGCGGAACCGGTCAGCATTTGGCCGCATATGCTCCTGGGGTACGTCGCCCTCGCCGGTCAGCACGCCGAACGCGTGGTCGCGGAGGCTGACGCCGGGCTCGCCGTCACTCCGGAGAACCTCGAGTTGATCTTCTTGCGTGCGGCGGGGCTTGCCCTGGAAGGTCAGCGGACCCAAGCCCAAACGATCGTGGATGCATCCCACGTCGCCGGGCATCTTCAGTATCACCTGCAGCATCCGGTCGGCCATCCGATGGAGCGCAGTGTCCAGGTCCTAGTGGACCATGGCATCCATATTCCCACTGCGGACCCGGCGCTCGGACCTGTCGTTCCCCCGTCACCATGACGGCGTGGCGGCACGGGCGCGGTACCAGGGACGGTCGCGTCTCACGCCCTGCGCAGCAGATCGAGGAGAACCGTATATGCCCGCGCCGGATCCGCGTCGGATGGTACCTCGCCGGCCTGCGTCAGCCGATCGACGATGGCCCGTTGCAGGAAAGTGCGACCCCGAGCCAACCGGCGCTGGCAGGTCGCCGGGCTCAATCCCCGTGCACTGGCCGCATCGCGGACGCTCATGCCGCGCATCACGCTGTCCTCGAGGATGGACACGCAGTCGCTCTCCAGAAGACCTTGATCGGACCAGGCACGCAGATCATTCCACGCCTGCTCGAGGACGCTCTGGGCCCAGGCACGGTCCATGGCGACATCCGCGTGCTCGGTCGCGTCATCGATGACGCCATCGCTCAGCGCGATATCATCACCATCCGGACCGACGATGACGCGTGCGTCCTTGCTGCGCCGCCGCCGGCGCGTGCGCAAGGCATTGCGGGCGGCATTGAAAGCAACCGTCATCAGCACATAGCGGAAGCGGCTGCCGATGCCGGGTTTGGCGGTGCTCAGCACGCTGGGGTGATCCAGCACATGGACAAAGACTTCCTGAATGACGTCATCCAGGTCCCCGGTCCGCACCTCCTCAGGAAAGCGTTGGCGCAGGTACCGGGCGATGCTGTCGAAATAGAGTTCCAGAAGGATCGAGGTCGCTTCCGGTGTCGCACCCAGGCGTCCAACCAGGCTCCAACGGGTCATGGGGAAGTTCAGCGACATGCGGTGGCGCCAGGCCGAGTCGGTCTCCCGCGCTCCCGGCGCAACCAGCAGACTGCAGTGACGCGGAGCCGGTGCCGCATGCGATCAGGGGCTCCTATCGCAGTGGCAATCACGGCACCCTGCGGACGCGCACATGCCGCAGGTGGCTTCCAGCAGCAGGCGCAGGTTGTGTCGCGCGCGATGCCGGCGGACGGTCAGGGTATTGACCGTGATCCCCAAGGTCCTGGCGGCGTGTTCGGTGGTGTGACCCTCGAGGTCGACCACACGCAGGGCATCTCGGTGCTCCGGCGACAAGCGGTCAATCAGGGGCGTCAGGCAGCCACACACCGACATCATATCCTGTTCAGGACCGGCGGGGTCGCTGGTGATCGGGACGATCGCTCTTGCCGATGCGCTGTCGCTGATGCGGTTGCGCAGGATGCGATAGAACCATGCATCGAGGCGTTCATCGTCGCGCAGATCGTCGATCGCCGCTGCAGCGCGGGCGAAGGCGTCCTGGAGTATATCCTCGGTCCGCTGCAGGTCACCGACGCGCTTCTGCACGAAGGCGCGAAAGCGATCGAGATCCTGAGCCAAACGGTCCAAGCGCAGGCTCGAGGGCGACAAAGGTGGTGGGATCATGATGAGCAGACTCTCAATGCCGCTCGTCAGCACATTGACGAGCGGCCATGTGGCGCGGAGGTGGTCCTGATGTCAGCTGCGGATCGCGACACCATATCCGGCCGCCATGATCGCGTCTGTGAGCAGCGAGGGAGCAATGGGATGCGCATGGGTCACGTCCACGGTCCTTGCACGCAGATCGACGGTCGCCGACTGCACTCCCGGTACCTGCCGCACAGCGCGGTCGACATGGGAGGAGCAGGACACGCAGGACATGCCGGTGACCGACAGCGTGGTCTTCATGGTTGCCTTTCCTGGACGCAGGTGTCACGTCCGTTGTCCGGCTGACGATCGGAGCCTAGAGGCATTACGCACCAGTCCTAGTCCAGTTGGTCGTAATGCGGACACCAGGTGCCAGTCAGCAGCAGCGGGGTGAGCCATGTCGGACCATTCAGACCATTCTGAGCGCATGACGCTGGAGGTGGCCGGCATGTCCTGCGCGTCCTGCGTCCACCGTGTCGAATCCGCCATCCGGCGGGTGCCCGGCGTGCGTGATGCCCAGGTCAATCTCGTAAGCCGCCGAGCGACCATAACCTACGATGCGCACCAGGTCGATGTCGACCAGGTGGTGGCAGCGATACGCCAGGCCGGATACGAGGGCACGCCCGCACGTTCGGTTGGCCAGGGCGTTCCGCATGTGCACGGAAGGGACGACGCACATCCTGGTTTCGATCCGGACCTGCCGCACCTGCGTCGTCAGGTGGTGATGGCTACGATCGCGTCGGTACCGATTGTCGCGATCGCCATGTCCCATGGTGTGGTGGTGGGTGGCTGGTCCAGCGCACTCATCCAAGCGGTCTTGGCCACCGTCGTTATTGCTGGTCCGGGCCGAGGGATCCTGGCCCCAGCGCTCACGGCGCTCCGCCATGGTGCTGCCGATATGAACACGTTGGTCTCCATGGGTGTGCTCGCTGCCTGGGGCTATTCGGTGACTGTCCTGGTGCTGGCGAGCCGCACGGCCCACGACGTCACCCATTTGCCGCTCTATTTCGAAGCGGCTGCGGTGATCATCACTGTCGTGCTCATCGGCAAGCTCCTCGAAGCGCGTTCACGAGGACGTCTCACCGATGCGGTGGCCGGACTGGTCTCCTTGCGGCCCATCCATGCGCGGCGCATCGACGATGGGCAGGACGAGGTGATTCCCCTCGATCAGCTGCGGAGTGGAGATCGACTCCTGATTCGTCCAGGTGAACGATTCCCTGCCGATGGGACGGTGGAGGACGGCAGCTCGACGATCGACGCGTCCCTCATCACGGGCGAGAGCATGCCTGAGGACATTGGGGTCGGCAGCGCCATCCGGGAAGGCACGCTCAACCAGACGGGCGTCATCCGACTCCACGTCACGGCGCTTGGCGCCGACGCCGCACTCGGCCGCATCATCACGGTCGTCGAGCAGGCCCAAGGCAACCGCGCTCCTATCGCGCGGTTGGCTGATCGGATCAGCGCGGTGTTTGTCCCAGTCATCATCGGCATTGCGCTGATCACGGCCGGGTGCTGGGTACTGATCGACCACTCCCCGACCGGCATCGGTCGGGCGATGGAGCATGCCATTGCAGTTCTGGTCATTGCCTGCCCCTGTGCGCTAGGGCTTGCCACGCCCGCGGCCGTGGCCGTGGGGACCGGCAGGGCTGCAGTACTGGGCATCCTCTTCAAGGGTGGCGCCGCGGTGGAAGCAGCGAGTCGCATTACGACGGTCTTCCTGGATAAAACCGGCACCCTGACGACGGGAACTCCCGTCGTCAGCGATCTGATCGCATGTCCTCCCAGCGATGAGCAGACGCTGCTCAGGATCGCGGCCAGTGCCGAACGTGGAAGCGAGCATCCCCTGGCTCAGGCCATCATCGCCTCAGCCCGCCAGCGTGGCCTGTCCCTGACCATGCCGACTCACGTTATAGCCCTACCAGGACAGGGCTTGCGAGCGATCGTCGATGGGCAGTC
>JAYVMM010000340.1:0-4902 GCA_043758975.1 Planctomycetota bacterium
CGGCTTCAACAGCGTGGTGTTCAACTGCACCATCGGCACCGGCTCGGTGATCCGCCACAACAGCGTGGTGGAGAACTGCCACGTGCCGCCCAACTTCCACATCCCGTCGACCTCGAACATCCACAACGACGAGGAGCTCGCCAAGGTGCCCCTGGTCAGCCCGGACATCTCGAGCTTCTCCGAGAGCGTGGCCATCACCAACCTTGAGCTGGTACGCGGCTACAAGCGCATCCAGAACGAATTCTAGGGCCCCTGCCCGGGCGCGCCCCCGCCTGCCCATCTCAAGGACGGACGATGACCCCGCGTACGCTGCTGCCCACCCTGCCTGCCCTGGCCGCCCTGCTGTTGGCCAGCGCGCTCGGCGGCGCCGAGCCGGCGGCGCTGCCCGCGTCCGGCACCCTCGACGGCCTGGGCGTGAACATCCACTTCACTAGCGCGCGCGCGGGCGAGCTGGAGCAGCTGCAAGCCGGCGGCTTCCGCGTGGTGCGCATGGATTTCGCCTGGGACGGCATCGAGCACGAGCGCGGGGTCTACGACTTCAGCGCCTACGACCGCCTGCTCGCCGACCTCACCCGGCTCGGGCTGCGCGCGCTCTTCATCCTCGACTACCACCACCCCCTCTACGACGGCGGCGTTTCGCCGCGCAGCGACGAGGGGCGCGCCGGCTTCTGCGCCTTCACCGAGGCGGCGCTGCGCCATTTCGCCGGGCACGGCATCCTGTGGGAGATGTACAACGAGCCCAACGGGGAGTTCTGGAAGCCGAAGGCCGACGTCGAGGCCTATGCCAAGCTCGCGCTCGCGGTGGGCAAGACCCTGCGCGAAGTCGCGCCGCACGAGCTCTACATCGGTCCGGCGACCTCGGAGATCGACCTGCGCTTCCTCGAGGGCTGCTTCGCCGCCGGCTGCCTGCGCTATTGGGACGCGGTGAGCGTGCACCCCTACCGCCACAACACGCCGGAGAGCGCGACAGCGGAGTACCGCGCGCTGCGCCAGCTCATCGCGCGCTACGCGCCCGCCGGCGCCGCCGGTACCGCGCGCGCCATCCCGCTGCTCTCCGGTGAATGGGGCTACAGCTCGGGCGGCTGGGGCGAGGGCTATGACGAGGCGCTCCAGGGCCGCTACCTGGCGCGCGCCTGGCTTACCAACCTCGCCAACGAGGTGCTGGTATCGGTATGGTACGACTGGCACGAGGACGGCACCGACGCCAACGAGGGTGAGCACCACTTCGGTACCGTGCGCTTCCCCTACCGCGACGGCAAGCCGGAGGTCTACCAGCCCAAGCCGGCCTACCTCGCCGCCCGCACCCTCACGAGCGAGCTGCGCGGGCTGCATTTCGACAAGGCCCTGGCGCTGGGCACGGACGAACACGTGCTGCTGTTCTCAGGGCCAGCTGGTCAGCGCCTGGTGGCATGGAGCAGCGCTCCGACGCAAAGCACGGTGGTCGTACCGGTGAGCCCCGGGCGCTTCCGCGCCGTCGGCCACCTCGGCGAGGCGCACGCGCCGCTCATCGCGGACGCCGGCGGGCTGAGGTTGACCCTGGGCCCGGAACCGCTCTACCTCGCGCCCGAGGCCGCCAATGAGGCGCTCGCCCTCGCCGCCGCCTGGCAGCGCCTGCCCCTCGACCTAATGGTCACCGCGCCGGGCACGGTGGTGGCCGAGGTACGCTTCACCAACCCCCTCGACCGCCCGCTCGCGGTCAAAATCGGCGAGCTCACCGCCACCGTCGCACCCGCCATGAGCGCGACGGGGAAGCTAACGGTCACCATCGGCGAGCGCGAGGAGAGCACCCGCACCCTGGCCTTGGCCGTTGACGGTCGCTCGGTATGGACGCAGGCGACGCGGGTGGTCATCAGCAATCCACTCGACGCGACCGTGCTGGGCGTGCGCTCCAGCGAGGAGACACACCATCTCATGGTGCGCATCGAAAACCCCTCGCTCACCCCCTTCAACGGGACGCTCGCCCTCACCGAAGCCGCCGGCGTGGTGCCGGCCACGCCGACGGTGGCGGTCACCTTCCCGGTCGGGATGCGCGATATGGTGATGTTCATCCCCCTCGCCGGCGCGCCGGCGTCGGACTACCGCGCCGGGCTGCTAGTACGCGACGAGAAGGGCACGTCCTGGCGCACCATCGCCACGCACCGCTTCCATCGCCTGGCCGAGCTGGACGCCCAGGGCGCCGGTGCCGGCTGGAAGGTGGAACCGGATGGCGACCCCAAGGTCGCCTGCAGTGCGACTTTGGCCAAGGACGGTGCCCCCGTCGGCGAGCTGGCGATCGGCCACGTGCTGGCCCTGGACTACCATTTTGCCACCGGCTGGAAATTCCTACGTGTGGTCCCAATGCTGGATTTCCCGCTGCCGGGACGGCCCAGCGCGCTGGGGCTGTGGGTACGCGGCGATGGCAGCGGCAACCTGGTGCGCATGCGCGTGGTCGACGCCAGTGGCCAGACCTTTCAGTGCGACGCCGGTCGCCTGCTCGATGCGGGCTGGCGCTACCGCGTCTTCGCCATCGACAGCCATGAGGCGCACTGGGGCGGGGCCAACGACGGGGTGGTGCATTACCCGCTGCGTCTCGATGCGCTGCTGCTGCTCGACCATGTCGAACAGGCGCGCGAGAGCTCCGGCACCATCGCCTTCGCCGCTCCCACCCTGATCGAATAGCCGCGCCCAGCCGCGCTGGCACCGCTCTGCGGCGCTGACCCCGCTCAGCCGGCGGGCGGAGCTGGCGGGTTGGACGAACCTGGGGTCCAGCCGAGGACGCGTCCGACCGCGGCAAAAGCCGCCACCGCGCGCGCGAGGTCGGTCAGGGTGTGGTTGGCCGAGACCTGGCAGCGGATGCGCGCCTGGCCGCGCTCGACCACCGGATAGCCGAAGCCGACCACATAGACCCCCTGCTCGAGCAGCGCCTCGGCGAAGCGCGCGGCGAGCGCGGCGTCGCCGAGCATGACCGGGACGATGGGGTGCTCGGACGGCAGCACGCTGAAGCCCACCTCCGTTAGCCCCGCGCGCAGGTAGCGCGCCTTGTCGGCCAGCTCGATGCGCAGCTGCGCACCGGCCTCGGCGAGGGCGATGGCCACTAGCGCGGCGCTGGCGATGCACGGCGCCAGGGAGTTGGAGAACAGGTAAGGGCGCGAACGCTGGCGCAGCAGGGCGATGAGCTCGCGCCGCCCGCTGGCATAGCCGCCGCTGGCCCCGCCCAGCGCCTTGCCCAGGGTGCCGGTGAAAAGGTCGACGCGGCCCTCGACCCGGCAGTGCTCGGCGGTGCCGCGCCCATGCGCCCCGAGCACGCCGACGGCGTGCGAATCGTCGACCATCAGCAGCGCGCGGTGGCGCTCGCACAGCTCGCACAGCGCCGGCAGATCGGCGAGCGCCCCGCTCATCGAGAACACCCCATCGCTGACCACCAGGCGGAAGCGCGCATCGCCAGCCTCGCGCAGGCAGCGCGCGAGGTCGTCGGCGTCGCGGTGGGCGTAGCGCAACCGCCGCGCCTTGCACAGGCGGATGCCGTCGATGATCGAGGCGTGGTTGTGCGCATCGGAGATCACCGCGTCCTCGGCTCCGAGCAGGGCCTCGAACACCCCGCCGTTGGCGTCGAAGCAGGAGGAGTAGAGAATGGTGTCCTCGGTGCCAAGGAAGGCGCTCAAGCGCGCCTCGAGCTCGCGGTGCAGCTCCTGGGTGCCGCAAATGAAGCGCACGCTGGCGAGGCCGAAGCCCCAGCGCTCCAGCCCCTGGCGTGCCGCCAAGATGAGCGCGGGGTGGGCGGCGAGGCCGAGGTAATCGTTGGCGCACAGGTTGAGCAGGCGCCGGGAGCCCACCGTGACTTCGCCGCCCTGCGGGCTGCTCAGCGCCCGCTCGCGGCGCGCGGTGCCAGCGAGGGCGGCGGCGCTAAGCTCGCGCTCGGCATAGTTGCGGAAGGCGTCATCCATCCCTCACCTCCGTTGCGCGTCCAGGTTCAGGCGAACACCGACCAGTCGAGCACCACCTTGCCCGGCGCGCCCGCCTCCATGGCGGCGAAGCCGCGCGCGAACTCGTCGGCGCCGTAGCGGTGGGTGATGACCGGGGCGATATCCAGTCCGCACTCCACCATCACCCCCATCTTATACCAGGTCTCGAACATCTCGCGCCCGTAGATGCCCTGGATGGTCAGCATCTTGGTCACCACCTCGCTCCACTCGATGGTCCCGGGCTGGCTTGGGATGCCGAGCACGGCGATGCGCCCGCCGTGGCACATGCTCGCGATCATGTCGCGCAGCGCCGCGGTGTTGCCCGACATCTCCAGCCCGACATCGAAGCCCTCATGCATGTTGAGCGTGGGCAGGGCGTCCGCGATGCGCTCGCGCGCGACGTTGATGGTGAGGTCGGCGCCCATGCGCTTGGCCAAGCCCAGGCGCTCGTCGTTGACGTCGCTCACCGCCACGTGGCGGGCGCCGGCATGCTTGACCACCGCGGTAGCGATGCAGCCGATCGCCCCGGCGCCGGTGATGAGCACATCCTCGCCGAGGACGTCGTGGCAGAGCGCGGTATGCACCGCATTGCCGAAGGGGTCGAAGATCGCCGCCACCTCGCGGTCGATGCCCGGCTGATGGCGGTAGACGTTGCCCGCCGGCAGGCTGATGTATTGGGCGAAGGCGCCCTGGCAGTTCACCCCCACGCCGCGGGTGTGGGCACAGAGGTGGCGGCGCCCGGCCTGGCAGTTGCGGCAGCGCCCGCACACGAGATGGCCCTCGCCGCTGACCAGCTCGCCGCCGCTGAAGTCGAGCACCTGGGCGCCCACCTGCACCACGGTGCCGACGAACTCGTGGCCGACCACCATCGGCACCGGCACCGTGCGGCTGGCCCATTGGTCCCAGCGGTGGATGTGCAGGTCGGTGCCGCAAATCCCGGTCTTGGCCACCTTGATTAGCA
>JAYVMM010000341.1:0-2173 GCA_043758975.1 Planctomycetota bacterium
TCGTTGGTGCCGATGCTCACGCGGTCGTTGTCCTTGTCGACCGGCGAAAGGTCGTGGCGGATCGAGGTGTCGACCGGGGTCAGGTAGGCGAGCGGCCCCATGGCGATGGAGTCGGCACCGAGCGCGAGCATGGTCGCCGCCGATTCGCAGCCGAGCGGCACCAGGGCGACCAGTCGGCGGCAGTGCTGGCGGATGAGGTTGACCAGGCGCAGGCTGGCGCGCCCGTTGCCGCCGTCGGATTTGATGAAGATATAGAGGGTCTTGCTGTTGCCGATGGTCTGCAGGATCTCATTGAAGACGTTGACGTCGTTCATGCAGATCGAGCCGTTGGGCGAGATCCAGTAGGTCATCAGGCGCCCGTCGAGGAGCTTCTCCAGCCGCTTGATGATAGGCTGGGTGCGCTGGTAGAGGATGGGCGGATGCTTCTCGGTGACAGTCTGGTTCACGCGTGCCTCCCGTGCGATCGACGCTGCGAGGATGCCGACCAGGGGGTGGGCGCAAGAGGCATTCCTTTCGCCACCGTCTGCCTGGGCGAGGTCGCCAGAGTATCAGCGTGTCAGCGTGGCGGATGGACTGCGTGGGAATCGCGGTTGGCCCCGGGTTGCGGTGGGGAGCATCTCCGGGCATGCCCGGCAGCATGCGTCCCACCCCCCGCTCCAGCTCCCGCCGACGCCCCTCTGCGCGCGGCGGCGCGCGCGGCGCCCCTGCCGCCGCCGCCCCGCCCGCCTACCGCCTGGGCGCGAGCGCGATCCACGGACTCGGCCTGTTCACCGTCGCCCCCATCGCCGCCCGGCGCAAGCTCGGCGGGCTCAGCGGGGAGCTGCGCCGCCTGCCGGCGGCGCGGGTGGACCATCAGCGCCGGACCGTGATCCAGCTGGTCGAGCTGTCGCGGCGCTGGGCGCTCGACTGCAGCGCCGGCAACGATTTCCGCCACCTCAACCACAGCTGCGGCGCCAACTGCTACCTGCGCATCGCCGGGCGGCGGGTCGAGGTCTACAGTCGCGGGCGCATCCGCGCCGGGAGCGAGCTCACCGTCGACTACGGGCAGACCATGCACCGCGGCGGCATGACCTGCGTCTGCGGCGCGCCCGGCTGCCGCGCGCGCATCTAGCGGCGCGCTAGCCGCCGGCGCGCCGGCGCCACAGCCCGGCCACGGCCAGCGCAAGCGCCGCACCCAGCAGCAGGCTAGGCCACCAGGACGCGCCGGTGCGGTGCAGGCTGAGGACGACCGCGAAGCCATCCCCCTGCAGCTGCAGCCCGCCTGCGCCCGGATCGCCTACCAAATCGACGCCGAGCAGGCTGCCGCCGCCGGATTGGCGATAGCCGGGCGGTGGTTCACCCGCGCCGAGCGCGCCGCCGGCTCCCACCGCGAGCGGGGCCGGCCACGGCAGGCTCGCTGGGCGCAGGCGCGGGAGCGACAGCGGTCCGTCGTCATCCTGGGTGGCGGCAGCTGGCGCCGCCGGCGCCGCCCACAGCTGGACGGCATTGCCCAGGCCGAGGGCCTTGCGCCGCGCTTCCCGCTCCTGGGTCAGGCGACCGATGCGCGTGAGCTCGGACTGGAGCTGGGCGCGGTTGCCGGTCACTTCGCCGATCACCGCCTGATTGGCGGCGGCGGCGCCGGGTGCGCCCGTGCCCAGGGAGACCAGGTAGTCGCTGAGCTCGGCATCGAGCGCACCGAGCTGGTCGCCGAGGCGGCGCAGCGCCACCTCGCCGAGGTCGCCGAGGCTGTGCAGACGCTGCAGCTCGGCGATCACCGCGTGCGCCCGTGCGGAGGCGGCCTCGGCCTCGCCCAGGCGGGCGACGCGCAGATCGCCATCCTCGCGCTCCAGCTGCTCACCGACCGGCGGCACCAGGCGCCACAGCACCTGCATGGTGCGCAGCTCGCTGAGCAGCGGCAGGTGCGGGGTGAAGCGCCCGGCGAGGTTGACGCGCTCGCGCCAAGTCAGGGTGATGCGCAGGGCGGACTCGCCCGGGCGCATCGGACGCACCGGCAGCCACAGCTGGGTCGGCCCGGCGGCAGGCACAGGCGCGGAATCGCGCAGGCGCGGGCGCACCACCTCGCCGTTGACGCGCGCCTCCCACAGCTCGACGCCAACCGGCAGGGTGAGCGCGAGCTGGGCGCGGGTACGGTTGAGCACCTGCCAGCTCGCGCGCCCGCGCAGCTCGCCTTCGG
>JAYVMM010000342.1:0-7158 GCA_043758975.1 Planctomycetota bacterium
GTAGGCGCCTAGGCGCATGCTCGCCGCTCCGGCTTGCCTGGGCAGCGCTGTCGCGTAGGGTGCCGCCCACGCCAGAGCCGGCCCCGCGCGCGCGACGCCCCACTAACCGCCCCCGGCAGGCGCCCGCCCCGCCCCTCCTCCCTCTCTTCCCCCCGAGCACAGGCGCGCCGATGAGCCTCGAGCTGCCGAAATCCTACGATGCCAAGCAGGTCGAGACCGAGGTCTACCGGCGCTGGGAGGAGGGCGGCTGCTTCGCCGCCGGCGCCGGCAGCGCGCCCGGGGCCAAGCCCTACGCCATCGCCATCCCGCCGCCCAACGTCACCGGCGTGCTGCACATAGGGCACGCGCTCAACATCACCCTGCAGGACACCCTGGTGCGCTGGCAGCGCATGCAGGGGCGCGACGTGCTGTGGCAGCCCGGCACCGACCACGCCGGCATCGCCACCGAGGCGGTGGTGGCCAAGCAGCTGCAGGAGGAGGGCACCAGCCGCGAGGCGCTCGGGCGCGAAGCCTTCATCGCGCGGGTGTGGCAGTGGAAGGAGCATTCGGGCGGCATCATCGTCAAGCAGCTGCGCAAGCTCGGCGCCAGCTGCGACTGGTCGCGCGCGCGCTTCACCATGGACGACGGCCTCAGCCGCGCGGTGCGCACCCAGTTCGCCAAGCTCTACCAGGCCGGGCTGATCTACCGCGGCACGCGCATGGTCAACTGGTCGCCGGTGCTACGCACCGCTCTCAGCGACGACGAAGTCGACGTCGTCGAGAAGCAGGGCCATCTCTGGAAGCTGCGCTACGAGCTCAGTGACGGTTCGGGCGCAATCGTGGTCGAAACCACCCGGCCCGAGACCTTCTTCGGCGACAGCGCGGTGGCGGTCAACCCTGACGATACGCGCTACCAGGCGATGATCGGCAAGCACGTGCGCCTGCCGATCATCGGGCGCGAGATCCCCATCATCGCCGACCGCCACGCCGACCCGGCCAAGGGTTCGGGCGCGGTCAAGATCACCCCCGCGCACGACCCCAACGACTACGAGGTCGGCCTGCGCCACCAGCTGCCGCTGATCCGCGTCATCGGCCTCGACGGCACCATGACCGCCGCCGCTGGGCACTACGCCGGCATGGACCGCTTCGCCTGCCGCAAGGCCCTGCTCAAGGAGCTCGAAGCGAGCGGGGTGCTGCTGGGCGCCACCGAGATCACGCACGCGGTCGGCCACAGCGAGCGCTCCAAGGAGCCCATCGAGCCGATGGTCACCGAGCAGTGGTTCGTGCGCATGGCGCCGCTCGCCGAACGCGCCCTCGCGGAGTCGCGCGCCGGGCGGGTGGCGTTCCACCCCGAGCGCTGGAGCAAGGTCTACGGCCATTGGCTGGAGAACGTGCGCGACTGGTGCATCTCGCGCCAGATCTGGTGGGGCCACCGCATCCCGGCCTGGTATTGCGCGAGCTGCGGCACAACCACGGTGGCGATCGACACCCCACGCACCTGCCAGCACTGCGGCCACGCCGAGCTCAGGCAGGACGAGGACGTCCTCGATACCTGGTTCTCCTCCGCGCTGTGGCCGTTCTCCACCCTCGGCTGGCCGGCGGTCGACCCCTTCCTGACGCGCTACTACCCGACCTCGACCCTGGTCACCGACCGCGGCATCATCTACTTCTGGGTCGCGCGCATGATCATGGCCGGGCTGTTCGCCCTCGACCAGCGCCCGTTCGACGACGTCTACATCCACGGCACCGTGCTCGACGAGAACGGCAAGAAGATGTCGAAGGCGCAGGGCAACGGCATCGATCCCCTGGTCATGATCGAGGGCGGCACCCAGCGCTACCTGGGCAAGGACTACCAGTGCAGCGGCTACGGCGCCGACGCGCTGCGCTACACCCTGCTCGACATGACCACCGAGGGCCAGGACCTCAAGCTCAACCCGAGCAAATTCGAGACCGGGCGCAACTTCGCCAACAAGGTGTGGAACGCCGGCCGCTTCCTGCTCATGAACCTCGCCGAGCGCCCGCTCGCGCACGCGGTGACCGCCGCCGACCTCGTCCAACTCGGCGCCGGCAGCCCGCCGCTCGGGCTGCCCGAGCGCTGGATCCTCGACCGCCTGCAGGCGACCATCAGTGCCTGCAGCGAGGCGCTCACCGCCTTCCGCTACAACGACTACGCGAACACCGCCTACCGCTTCTTCCGCGATGAGCTCTGCGACTGGTACCTGGAATGGGCCAAGCGCCAGCTGCGCGCCGGCGGCGCCGGAGCCGCGCATGCCACCCAGGTGCTGTCCTACTGCTTCGACCAGGTGCTGCGCCTGCTCCACCCCGGCATGCCCTACCTCACCGAGCAGCTGTGGCAGCACCTCCAGGGCGTCAGCGGGGCGACCGCGTGGGGCGCACGCGGCTTCCTCATGCTCCAGCGCTGGCCGCAGTCTGAGCGCGCGCTCACCGAGGAGGGCGTCGCCGCGGCGATGGCGGAGCTGCAGGCACTGGTCAGCTGCGTGCGCAACGTGCGCAACCTGGTCAGCCTGGCCGACGGAGTGCAGGTGGCGGTGGTGGTGGCCTGCGCCAACAACGCGCAGGCGGCGCGCATCCGCGGCAACGCCGACTTCTTCACCGACCGCGCCAACCTGCTGCCCGGCGGCCTGACCATCGGCGTCGGCCCGGCCAAGCCACCGGCCTCGGTCACCGCGGTGGTCGGCGCCTGCAAGGTGCATGTGCCGCTGAGCGGCATGGTCGACCTCGGCAAGCTGCGCGACCAGCTCGGCAAGCGCGCGCTCCAGCTCGAGAAGAGCATCAGTGGCAAGCAGGGCCGCCTGGACAGCGCCGATTACCTGGCGCGGGCGCCGGCGGCGCAGGTGGCGGAGACCCGCGCCCTGCTCGCAGGCGAGGAGGTCGAGCTCGCCAACCTGCGCGAATCGGTGGCCGGCCTGGGCTGAGCGCCTGGCGCCGCCTGACGCCGCCTAGGAGGTGGGCGCGGGGGCGGGCGGGACCGGCTTCTTGTCGAGGTACTTGATCGCCACCACGCGGTTGCCCTTGGCATTGTAGATCAGCTTGTCCATGAGATGGCGGATGAGGTGGATGCCGTAGCCGCCCAGGCGCTTGCCGTTCTTCTTGCGCTGCTCGAGGTGTGCGAGCGGGTCGATGCTGGGGTCGGGCACCGAGTCGGGGTCGAAGCCGAGGCCCTCGTCCTCGATGTAGACGATGACCTTGCCGGGCAGGATGCGGCAGCCGAAGCGCACCTTCTTGCTGCGCTCGTTGTGGTTGCCCCATTCGATGGCGTTGCGCCCGAGCTCCTCGAGCGACAGGCGCACCTCGCTCGCCGCCGGCTCCGGGATCTTGAACTTGTCGAGCAGGCCGAGGAAGCGGCGGTACTTGTAGAGGATCGACTCGTCGCTCTCGCCGGCGACCTCGAACCAGCCGTGCGGGTCGTACTCGACCTCGAGCACGCTGCCGAGCAGGGGCCTGTGCTGGAGGGCGTTGAGCGCGGCGGCGATGAGGTCATCGATGCCGACCGGCTTGACCATGTAGTCGCAGGCGCCCTGGCGCAGGCAGCGCACGATTATGTCGTCCTGCCCGAGGGCGGTGAGCATGATGATCGCCGCCGGGTAGTTGCGCTTGCGCAGCTCGCCGAGCAGCGCCTCGCCATCCATGCGCGGCATGATGATGTCGCACATGATGAGGTGAAAGGGCTCCTTGGCCACGGCGATGGCGTCGAGCGCCTCGCGACCGTCGCTGGCGGTGACGATCTCGACCCCGGGGCCGATCTCGGTCAGGGTCTCGGCCACGTGCGCCTGCAGCGCCGGCATGTCCTCGACCACCAGGATGCGGCTCACGCGGCTGGCATGGCTGGGGGAGGAACCGGCGCTCGGCAGGCTGGACGACGGACCGCTCATCTCAGGCCCCCTTCTCACTGATCGTGCGGTCGTAGGCCGTAGCCGGGATGACCACGCGGAAACGGCAGCCCTTGCCGATGTCGCTGTCGAGCTCGATGCGCCCGCCATGGCAGTCGACGATACCCTTGACGATGGCCAGGCCGAGCCCGACCCCGGACTGGCTGTAGCCGGCGCTGCGCTGGTAGTAGGGGCGGAAGATCTGCTCGCGGTCCTCGGGTGCTATGCCCGGCCCGGTATCGGCCACCGCGAACCACGCCTCCGCCGGCCCGGCGTCCATCTCCACGGTAACGCGCCCGCCGGCACGCGAGAATTTGCGCGCGTTGTCGACCAAGTTGGTCAGCAGCTGGAGGATGCGGCGGCGGTCGATGTAGGCGCTCTTGCGCTCGAGCCGGAGCGGATCGGGCCAGCGCACCTCGAGCTGGGCGGCGGCCAGCACCGGCTCAGTGGCCGCGCGCAGGTCCTCCACCACGCTGACCAGCGGCACCGCCTCGCGGCGCAGCTGGAGATGGCCGGACTCGATGCTCGAGAGGTCGAGGATCTCGTTGATCAGCGCGAGCAGGGCATGGCCGTTGCGGTTGATCGCGCTGATGAACTCGCCGTGCTTCTTGTTCATGCGCCCGCCGACCTCGGCGATCATGAGGTCGGAGAAGCCGATGATGCTGTTGAGCGGGGTGCGCAGGTCGTGGCTGACGCGGGCGAGGAAGTCGCTCTTCATCGAGTCGAGCTCGAGCAGGCGGCGGCGCTCGAGCTCGAGGCGCTCGTTCTCAGCCAGCAGTGCCACATTGGCCTGCAGCACATCGAGGGTCACCGGGTCGCAAGGCTGGTTCACGCGCATCAAGCTCCATCGTCCGCCCCCGGTGCGGGGAGGGACGCACCAGTCTACACCATGGTGCCGCGCCTACGCAACTGCCAGCTACCAGCTGCCCAGTGGACCCAGTGGACCCAGTGGACCCAGTGGACCCAGTGGACTGCGGTGGGGGCGCGTCAGCGTCTCAGGCGAGGCTGACCAGGCTGCGCTCGTAGTCGGCGGGCGGCTGGTAACCCATGAGGGTCATGCAGGTTGCAGCGATGTTGGCGAGCCCGGGCTTGGCCACCGCGCTGTCCAGGTGGTACTCCCCCTGGGCCAGGGGATCGTAGATGATCAGCGGCACCGGATTGAGGGTGTGGCTGGTCTTGGCCTTGGGCCGCCCGTCCTCGTACTTGACCCCGCCCTTCTTGTCGAGTTCGTACATCTCGTCGGCGTTGCCGTGGTCGGCGGTGATCAGGGCGATGCCGCCGAGCTCCTTGAGCGCCGGCAGCAGGCGCGCGAGGACGAGGTCGACCACCTCGACCGCGATGCGCGCGGCCCGGCAATCGCCGGTGTGGCCGACCATGTCGCCATTGGCGTAGTTGAGGCGGGCGAAGCCGTAGGGGCGCGCGCTGAGCTCATTGATCACCGCATCGGTGATCTCGGCCGCCTTCATCCACGGGCGTTCGGCGAAGTTGACGCGGTCGGAGGGCACTTCGATGTACTTCTCCTGCGCCGGGTCGAGATAGCCGCTGCGGTTGCCGTTCCAGAAGTAGGTGACGTGGCCGAACTTCTGCGTCTCCGAGCACGCCAGCTGGCGCACCCCCGACCCCACCAAGTACTCGCTCAGGGTGCGCTCGATTAGCGGCGGCACCACCAGCGTGCGCGGCGGCAGGTTGGTGTCGCCGTCGTAGGTCATCATGCCGGCGAAGCACACCTGCGGCACGCGCGTGCGCGCGAAGGGCACCGCTGCGGCGTCGGCGCCGAGGAAGGCCTTGCAGATCTCGATCGCGCGGTCGCCGCGGAAGTTGAAGAACACCACCGAATCGCCGTCCATGATCGGCGCGAAGGGCTGCCCGCCGCGTTCGACCACGAAGGGCGGCAGGTCCTGGTCGATGATGCCGGGCTTGTGCGCGCGCGCGGCGGTGACCGCGGCGCTGGCGGAGGGGAAGCGCGGGCCTTCGCCCTGCACGTGCGTCTTCCAGCCGCGCTCGACCATCGACCAGTCGGCCTCATAGCGGTCCATGGTGATCGACATGCGCCCGCCACCCGAGGCGATGCCGTAGGCGGGGTCGACACCGGCAAGCCAGGCCTCGAAGGGCTGGGTGTAGTCGAGCGCGCTGGTCTCGCCGACATCGCGCCCGTCGAGCAGCGCATGCACCGCGACGCGGGCGACGCCGGCGCGCTTGGCCGCTATGACCATCGCCTTGAGGTGGTCGATGTGGCTGTGCACGTTGCCGTCGGAAAGTAGCCCGATGAAGTGCAGGGTCGACTTTTTCGCCAGCGCATTTTCGGTGATCTCGCGCCAGCCCTTGGAGGTGAACAGCGCCCCGGATTGGATCGCCTGCAGCACCAGCTTGGCGCCCTGGTCGAAGACCCGTCCGGCGCCGATGGCGTTGTGGCCGACTTCCGAATTGCCCATGTCGGCGTCGGAGGGCATGCCGACTGCGGTGCCGTGCGCGGCCAGGCGGGTCCACGGGCAGCTCGCCATCAGCTGGTCGAGGGTCGGCTTGTAGGCGGCGGCCACCGCATTGCCGGCGTAGTCCGGCCCGAGGCCGACACCGTCCATCACCACCACCACCACCGGCCCGCGGCGCTTACCATGAAAGCGGTTGGGGGCGAGGCTCAGCGGCGTTGGCGGCATTGGCGGCATTGGCGGCTCCAGGCGACCGGCCCGGGGCGGCACTGCGCCGGGTCGGCGCGGCGCAGCTTAGACGCCGCGCGCGCCTGGCCAGCGCAAAAGCATGGCGCCTTTGCCGGGACTAAGCCGTACCGCAGGCGCCCGCCTGGGCGGGCGGGTGCACCGGCTCAGCCGCCGTTGCCGGCCTGCTGGCCGAGGGTCTCGATGAGCTTGATCAGCGGCATGAACAGGGCGATGACGATGAAGCCGACCGCGCCGCCCATGAAGACGATGAGCAGCGGTTCCATCAGCGCCATCATCGCCGCCACCGCAGCGTCGACCTCCTCGTCGTAGGTGTCGGCGATCTTGATCAGCATCTTGTCCAGCTCGCCGGTCTCCTCGCCGACCTTGATCATGTTCACCACGATGTCGTCGAACACCCCCGAGCGGCGCAGCGGCTCGTTGATGGACTCGCCCTCCTTGACCGAGTCGCGCACCGCCTGGATGGCGTTGCGCACCACGATGTTGGGGGTCGCCGACTTGGTGATGTCGAGGGCGTCGAGGAAGCCGACGCCGGAGGTCACCAGGGTGCCGAGGGTACGGGTGAAGCGGGCCACCGAGCCCTTCTTGACCACGTCGCCGAGGACCGGGATGTGGAG
>JAYVMM010000343.1:0-18005 GCA_043758975.1 Planctomycetota bacterium
CCGCCGCGCCCGAAGGTCTTCACCGGGATGACCTTGCCGTCGAGCTCGTAGAGCTTGGGCTTGTAGTCGAAGGTGTCGACCTGGCTCGGCCCGCCATACATGAAGAGGAAGATCACGCTCTTGGCGCGCGGCTTGAAGTGCGGTTCCTTGGGCGCGAGCGGGTTTTTGAACGTGGTCTCGCCATCGGCGGCGAGGGTCTGGCGCGCGAAGAAGTCACCGCCCAGGAGTCCGGCAAGCGCCACCGAGGCGAAGCCGTTGCCGGCCTGCCACAGCATCTCGCGGCGGGTGCGGCGGCAGAACTGGCCGTCAGGAATCGGTGCATTGCCCATCGCAGTCTCCGTGGCGCTAATCGAGGTAGACGAACTCGTTGAGGTTGAGCAGCATCAGGCAGAGCAGGTCGAGCGAGCGCTCGGCGCTCAGGCCGTTCTTATCGCGTAACGCGGTGACGAAACCGAGCGCGCGCTTGACCTCGGCATCGAGCGGCGGGCGCTGGGTGACCAGGCGCAGCCCGAGGCGTGCCTGCTGCTCGATGTTCTCACCGGCCTGCTTGCGAAGCCGATCGGCAAACTGGCCGGCCTGGTCGACGATGAAGGCGCTGTTCATCATGGTCAGGGCCTGGGTCGGCACGGTGGTGGAGAAACGAACCGGACAGCTGGTGTCGGTGTCGGCGAAGTCGTGCGCCGCGAGCATCGGGTAGAGCAGCGAGCGCTTGACCTTGATGTAGATGCTGCGCCGCGCCGCATCGTCGCCTGACGACTTCCCCCACACATCGCCCGGGTGGGACGAGGTGGCGAGCACCTCGGTCGGCATCGGTGGAAAGACGCTCGGGCCGAAGAGCCCGGGGTTGAGCGAGCCGCCGGTAGCGAGGATGGAATCGCGGATCTCCTCGGCAGTCAGGCGGCGCATGGGGAAGCGCCACACCAGCTCGTTCTCGGGATCCTTGGCCAGGTTGGTCGCATCATCGTGCGAGGACATGCGGTAGGCGCTCGAGGTCATCATCAGGCGGTGCATGGACTTGATCTTCCAACCGCCAGCGACGAAAGCGCGCGCCAGCCAGTCGAGCAGCGGCTGGTTGCTCGGCAGCTGGCCGAACTTGCCGAAGTCGTTGGCGGTGACCACGATGCCTTTGCCGAAGTGACCCTGCCACAGGCGGTTGACCATCACCCGCGCCGGCGTCGGGTTGTCGGCGTTGACCATCCAGTCGGCGAGGGCAAGGCGCGGCTTGGCGGACTTGGGCGGATCGGCGAAGCCGAGCACGCGCGGGAAGCCCGGCTGCACCTGCTTGCCCTGGACATGCGGGTTGCCGCGCACCAGGACGAAGGTGTCGCGCATGCCGCCTTCGCTCGCGCTCAGCGCCTTCTCCACCCCGGGCGGGTTGCGCTTGAGCTCCTCGATCGACTTCTGCAGCTTGCGGTAGCGCTCCACCGCATCCTTGCCGATGAGTTCCGCGCCGCGGGCCTTGAACAGCTCGGCGAAGCCCTGCTCCTTGCTGTCGCCCGCGCAAAGCGCGCGGTCCTTGACCCCGGGACCGGCCCACGAGACCGCCAGCCCGAAGCCGCCGACGTGCTGGAAGTAATCGAGGCGGATCGCCACCCGCCCCTTGTGCAGGTCGAGCTCGCAGCGCTTGGGGCTGCCGACGCCGTGGATGCCGTCGTATTCGAGCACCTGCTTGCCGGCGATGGTGAGCCGGGAGCCATCGTCGGAATCGACGGTGAAGGTGTAGTGCCCGTCGGTGGGCACCACCAGCGAACCGGAGAAGACGAAGCCGTAATCGCTGTCACGGGTGGTCGAGGAGAGGTCGAACAACCCGCGCGGGAGCTTGCCCTGGCTCTCCGCCTTGAGCTCGTCGAAGCGCGGCAGGGTCTCCCAGGCGCCGCGGTAGTAGCGGTAGGCGAGCTCCTCGATGTCGCGCGCAGGGGCGCCGCCCTTGGCATCGAACTTCTTGCGGAAGTCGTCCTCAATCTGGTCGCTCTGCGCCTGCATCTCCGACACCTTCTGCTCGAAGGCGGCGATGCTGCCGGCGTCACGCGAGATCTCGGTCTCGATGTTGGGGCCGTCGTTGGCCATCGGCTTGATGCCATGGAAGAACGCCAGCAGGCGGTAGTAATCCTCCTGCAGCAGCGGATCCTTCTTGTGGTTGTGGCAGCGCGCGCAGCCCATGGTCATGCCGAGCATCGCCTGCGCAGTGGTCGAGACGATGCCGTCGAGGACGTCATAGTGCAGCTGCTCGTGATCAGCCGGCTCGTCGTCCCACAGCCCGAGGCGGTAGTAGCCGGTGGCGGTGATGGAATCCGCGGTCGGCTTGTCGAACTGGTCGCCGGCGAGCTGCTCGCGCAGGAACTGGTCGTAGGGCTTGTCCTGGTTGAGGGCGCGGATCACGTAGTCGCGGTAGCGCCAGGCGTTGGGCTTGTTGCCATCGCGCTCATAGCCGTTGGTCTCGGCGTAGCCGACCACATCGAGCCAGTAGCGGCCCCACTTCTCGCCGTAGTGCGGGCTGGCGAGCAGGCGGTCGACAAGCTTCTCGTAGGCATCAGGCGAACTGTCCTTGGCGAACAGCTCGACCTCGTCAGGCGAGGGCGGCAGCCCGGTGAGGTCGTAGGTGGCGCGGCGGATGAGCACGCGACGGTCGGCCTCGCCCTCAGGCCTCAGGCCCTTGGCTTCGAGACCATTGAGGATGAAGGCGTCGATCGGCGTGCGCCCCCAGTGCTGGTCCTTGACTGCCGGAACCGCGACTTGCTGCGGCTTCTGGTAGAACCAGTAGTTCTTCGCCTCAGCATCGGCAGCGGCGCTGGCACCGGGCGCGGTCGCCACCGGCGCCTCGCCGCCCTCGCCGCCCCACGGCGCGCCGAGCTTGACCCACTTGGCCAGGAGATCGATCTTGTCCTGGCCGAGCTTCTTCTTCGGCGGCATTTGGTGATCGTCGTCGCTCCAGCTGATCATCTTCAGCAGCAGGCTCTCGCCCGGCTTCAGGCGTTCGACCGCCGGCCCGGTGTCGCCGCCGGTGAGCACCCCGGCCAGGGTGGTGAGGCGCAGGCCGCCCTTGATCTTGGCTTCGGCGCCGTGGCACTTGAAGCAGCTCTCCTCAAGCAGCGGACGCACCTCCTTGAGGAAGAAGCGCGCGCCCTCGCTGTCCGCTCCCTCGGCGCCATGCAGGGCGACCGCCCCGGCGGCGAGGACGAGGGCGGCGAAGCGGCAGGCGGTGAAGGTCGGTCGGTTCATGGCTTGGGCCCAAACGGGCGGGAGCGGACGACGGGGGCGGCGGGTGGTGCGCCGCGGGCGCGAGACGCACATCGTGATGGCGGCGGCGGCGTCCTTTGATCGTACTGCCAGGTTTGGGTGGCGTTTAGCATTGCCGCTCCCGCGCAACGCACATCGACATTCGTCGGATCCATCGTCGTCGCTGACGATGTATCCATCGCCGTCGCTGGCGATGCCGGTTCTGGCATGAGCACGGTACCGCTCATTTGCCGGACTCGCTGCCGCGCAAATAGAGGCGGCGCACCTCGTCGGCGCTGAGCGCGCGGTCGTAGATGCGCAGATCGTCGATGCAGCCGTGAAAGAAGCCGCTCTTGCCGTTGTAAAGCGCGCCGATGCGCAGCTCGTTGCGGCTCGGGCACAGCGGACCGCTGGAAAAGGTGCCGATGCGCACGCCATCGACGAAGAAGCCGCGCTCGCGCCCGTCATAGGTCGCGACCACGTGGTACCAGCGCCCGACTTCGAAGCGGCAGGCCATGATCGCATCGCGATCCCAGAAGTAGTACTTCATGAACATGTTGCCCGGCACCGCAAGGCCGAAGCCGCCGACCTGGGAGATGATCTGGGCGTCGCCGCCCTGCTGCTCGCCCGGCTTGATCCACGCCTGGATGGTCATGTCGACGAGGTTGAAGTCCTTGAACGGGATCGCGACAAAGGTGTCGGTGCCTGGCAGGTGCAGCGCCCGTCCGTACTTGCCCGCCTCGCTGTCATGATCGAAGGTACAGCCATGAAGTGAGCCGTCGTGGCCGTGGCCACTGGCGTCGCTCGCCACCGTGCCGGCGGTCTCGTCGAATTTCCACCACGCCACTACGCCGCGCGTCAGCGCGGGATCATCGAGCTCGCTGGTCATCGCGCGGGTGAAGCCCTGGCTGGAGAAGGCGACCGGCTCGACCGCCGCGGCGCCGTCCTCCAGCCGCGCCGCCTGACCGATGCCGAGGCGGCTCCTGGCCTCGAGCGCGGCGCCCTTGAGCCCGGCCTCGACCACCCCCTCGAAGACCTGGACCTCGGCGGCACCGTGGTTGGCGACCACCCCGAACTCGGTACCGAGGTCGACGATCGACATGCCCCCGGCCTCGATGGTGAAGCCGTGCGCGCCATCGGGCGCACGCGCCACCATGCGTCCGCTGAGCAGGCGGGCCGAGCGCGCACTGAGCAGCTGGAGCTCGGCCGGACCCTGCAGGATCACCGCGGCTCCGCTGCGGAAGCCGATCTCGGCAGTGCCGCCGATCAGGCGCAGGGTCTGGGTGCTCAGGCCGGCGCCCACCCCGGACGGTCGCTCGCTGCCGCTCCAGCTCGCACCCTGGGCGTCGCGCAGTACCGCCACCGGGGCCCACGGGCCGTAGCGCCAGAGGCCGAGCGCACCGAGCATCAGCGCCGCCGCTGCCGCCAGCCCGGTGGCCACCAGGCGGCGGGTGAAGGCGGCGCGGTGAGCCGCGCGCTTGCCGTCGGCGCCTGCGGCCACCACCCCGGCGGATGAGGCGAACTCCCACTGCAGCATGCCGTGCAGCATGAGGTGTTCGACGTAGAGCTTGCGCGCCGACGGCTCGGCGCGCAGGCGCGCCGCCAGCTTCTCGCGCTCGCGGTGGCCGAGGGTGCCGCTGAGCAGGTCGCCGACCCACTGCTCCATCGGATCGACCTCGGGCGCGGGATCGTTCATGTGCGGCTCGCCGACGAGAGCGTACGCTGGATGCACTCGAGCAGGACGCCGCGGATGCGGTGCACGGTGACCCGGATCACACCTTCGCTCTGCCCACGCTCGACCGCGATCTCGCCCAGGCTGCGCTCATCGAAATAGAAGCGCTGCAGGAGATGGCGCTTGCGCTCGCTCAGGCGCTCGAGGCAGCCGCGCAGGGCGGTGAGGCGCTCGTCGAAGCCGTCGAGCTGGTCACGCGCCTCCTGGGCGACGCACTCGAGCAGGGTCTCGTCGGCGAGCGGCTGGGGGCTGCGCTTGCGCTTGCGGTAATGGTTGAGCACTTCGTAGTAGGCCACCCGGCAGGCCCAGGCGAGGAAGCTGGTGCCCGGCTGGAAATCGGTCGCCTTGCGCCACAGGGTGAGGTTGGTCTCCTGCAGCACATCGTCCGCCTCCGCTGGCGAGGGCACCAGCGACAGGATGTAGCCGTAGAGCCGACGCTGGCTTGCGGTGAGTTCCTGGATGAAGGAGGGATCGCTCATGTCGCTCTCCAGGTTAACATCGGCTGCCCGCGTGACGTTAACAACCGCCTGGCCCCTGCTTGGCCGATGCGATGCCGCCTGGACCACGATACCCCATCCTGCCCCCGGTGCATACGGCCAAGGCGGATGTGGATCGAGCGATGGATGTAACCATTGACCATGACTGGGACAACGCCGATGACCGCTGCCCGTTCCCCGACCCCTGCGTGCGCCTGACAGCTAGTGAGCGACCTGCCCCTGACCCCGCCAAGCGCATCTTGCCGCCCCCATCAATCGGCTAGGTTCTAGCCCACACCACCGGAGCCTTCCATGCGCCCGACCCTGCACCTCTTCGCCAGCCTCGCCACCGTGGCCCTGGTGAGCATCCTCTCCGCCTGCGGCGACAGCGAGCCCGCGGCCAAGCCTGCAGCCGGCGGCGGCGCCGTCATCAGCGACCCCATCGTCAGCGCCCCGGTGCGCGGCGAGGCCCACCAGGTACCCGCCGGCACCGCGCTCAAGCTCGCCTTCATCACCAACAACAGCAGCGAGTTCTGGAAGATCGCGGCCAAGGGGGTGGACAAGGCCAACAAGGAGCTCTCGATCAACGTCGAACTCAAGATGCCCGAGACCGGCAAGGTCGAGCAGCAGAAGAAGATCATCGAGGATTTGGTCAGCCAGGGTTACCACGGCTTCGCCATCAGCCTGATCTCGCCCGCGGACGAGACCCGCGACCTCGACAAGGCGAGCCAGACGCTCAACGTCATCACCCACGATTCCGACGGTCCCAAATCCAAGCGCCTGGCCTACATCGGCACCAACAACTACGAGGCCGGCAGGATCCTCGGCAAGCAGCTGCTGACCATCCTGCCCAACGGCGGCAAGATCGCGGCCTTCGTCGGCACCCTCGCCTCCGACAACGCCAGCCAGCGCCTCAAGGGGGTCAAGGACGCCATCGCCGGCAGCAAGCTCGAAGTGGTGATGACCAAGGAGGACAACAAGGACTCGGCCAAGGCGCGCACCAACGTCGAGGACGTGATCAATGCCAACCCCGACATCGTCGGACTGATCGGGCTGTGGTCCTACAACACCCCGGCGATCGTCGCCGCAGTCAAGGCCAGCAGCAAGGCCGACAAGCTCAAGGTCGCCGGCTTCGACGAGGAGGACGGCACCCTGCAGGGCATCGGTGAGGGCATCGTCAGCTGCACGGTGGTGCAGAAGCCTTTCGAGTTCGGCTACCGCTCTGCGGTCCTGCTCCACGAGCTCTGCACCAAGGGCGCCGCCGCCCTGCCCAAGGACCCGGTCATCGACACCGGGGTCGAGGTCATCACCAAGGACAACGTCGCCGACTTCACCAAGCGCCTCGCCGCCCTCAAGCAGTAGCGCGCCACGCTTGGCAGGCCCAGGCCGGCCCCCTCCCAGGGCGGGCCCGGGTCTGCTTGTTGCGCCCGCCGTCCGCCGCCGTCCGCCCCCGAACACCGTCCTCACCCACCCGGAGCGCCGAGCTCCACGCGCGCCGCGGGCGCGCGGCAGCGCCTGAGCGCCCCACCGCATGACCACGCCCGCACCGCTGCTGACCATGACCGGCATCACCAAGCGCTTCCCCGGCGTGGTGGCGCTCGCGGGAGTCTCGCTCGAACTCTACCCCGGCGAGGTGCTCTCCCTGGTGGGCGAGAACGGCGCCGGCAAGTCGACCCTGATGAAGATCCTCGGCGGGGTGCACATCCCCGATGAGGGCGAGCTGCGCATCGATGGCCAGCCGGTGGTGCTGCAGGGCATCGCCGACGCCAAGGCGCGCGGCATCGCGCTCATCCACCAGGAGCTGATGCTCGCGCCCAACCTCGACGTGGCGGGCAACATCTTCCTCGGCACTGAACCGCTGCTAACGCTCGGTCGGCTCGACCGCGCGGCGATGAACCGCGAGGCCGCCGCCCTGCTCGCGCGCCTCGGCCTCGAGCTCAAACCCACCACGCCCCTGGCGCGGCTCACCACCGGGCAAATGCAGCTGGTGGAGATCGCCAAGGCGTTGGCGATGAAGGCGCGGGTGATCATCATGGACGAGCCGACCTCCTCGCTCACCCCGGTCGAGGCCGAGAAGCTCTTCCTCATCATCAAGGACCTCACCGCAGCGGGCATCAGCATCGTCTACATCTCGCACCGCTTCGAGGAGATCCTGCGCATCACCGACCGCATCACCGTGCTGCGGGACGGGCGCCGGGTCGGCGACCTGCGCACGCGCGACACCAACCACGACCAGCTGGTGTCGATGATGATCGGGCGCGATTTCACCACCCGCTTCCCCGTACGCTGCGGCGCCATCGGCGAGCCCCTGCTCACGGTCGACGAAGTGGTCGTCCCTGGCGCCCCCGCCGGGGTCTCCTTCCAGGTGCGGCGCGGCGAGATCCTCGGCTTCGCCGGGCTGGTCGGCTCGGGCCGCACCGAACTGATGCGGGTGATTTTCGGCATCGACCAGCCCCAGGGCGGGCGCATGCGCTTCGACGGCGCCGATTACCAGCCGCTACGCCCGGCGGATGCGATACGGCGCGGCATCTATCTGGTGCCGGAGGACCGCAAGCTGCACGGCCTGGTGCTGCCGATGACCATCGCCCAGAACATCTCGCTGCCCGATGTGCACAACTACCGCCCGCGCGGCTGGCTGCAGCGCGGGCGCGAGCTGGAGGTGGCCAACGAGCAGCTGGCACGGCAGGCGATCAAGGCGCCCACCGTCGCCAGCCGGGTGGTCAACCTCTCGGGCGGCAACCAGCAGAAGGTGGTGCTCGGCAAGTGGCTGGCGATGCAGCCGCGGCTGCTCATCCTCGACGAGCCGACGCGCGGCATCGACGTCGGCGCCAAGGCGGAGATCTACCGCAACATCGCCGCTCTCGCCGACCAGGGGCTGACCATCATGATGGTCAGCTCGGAGATGGAGGAGGTCATCGGACTCTCTGACCGCGTGGTGGTGTTCAGCCAGCGCCGCATCAGCGGCATCCTGGCCAAGGAGCGTCTGAGTGAGCAGAACATCATGCAGCTGATGACCGGCGCCGCCGCCGGCCATGGCCACTGACCCCCTCCCGGCCCCCGCCCCGACCGCCCCCACCACCACTGCCTCCAGCCCCGTCAAGGAATGCGTCGATGAGAAAAGAATTCGGGATGCTCTGCGCCCTGCTCGCGATGTGCGCGGTCATCGCCGGCTCCAACTCGGACTTCATCGGCCAGGCCAACGTGCTTAACACCACCCGCCAGGTGGCGATGCTCGGCATCTTCGCCATCGGCGTCGGCTTCGTCATCATCACCGGCGGCATCGACCTGTCGATCGGCTCGGTGATCGGCCTCACCGGGGTGATCATCGCCAAGTTCTCGGCGCCTCTGGTCGGCGACGGGTCGGCCTCGGGCGCCGGCCTGCCGATCTGGATCGGCATCGGCGCGGCGATGGGGGTGGCCCTGACCATCGGCCTGGTCCAGGGCCTGCTCATCACCCGCCTCAACCTGCAGCCTTTCATCGTCACCCTCGGCGGCATGCTCACCATCAAGGGCATCTCACAGACCATCACCGGCGGAGGCAACATCAGCTTCCTCGACAGCTCGTTCCGCAACCTCGGCGACGAGGGGCTGCGCCTGTTCGCCGGGGTGCAGATCCCCTACCCGGTCCTGATGTACCTCGCGGTCGCGCTGGTGGCGACCTACGTCCTGCACTTCTCGGTCTTCGGTCGCCACCTCTACGCCATCGGCGGCAACCGCGAGGCCGCGCTCTACAGCGGTGTCCCGGTCAAGCGCGTCGAGACCATCACCTACGTCATCTCCTCCGGCCTGGCGGGGGTGGCGGGCATCGCCTACGCCGCCTACATCGGGCAAATGACGCACACCGTCGGCGAGTCCTACGAGCTCTACGCCATCACCTCGGCAGTGCTCGGCGGCTGCTCACTGCGCGGCGGCGAGGGCAGCGTGCTCGGGATGTTCATCGGCGCGGCGATCATCCGGGTGATGGAGAACGGCATCAACATGTTCAAGCTCACCTGGACCGACCAGCAGCACCACCTCCATACCTGGCGCCTGGATGAGAACTGGAAGAACATCATCATCGGCCTGGTCATCCTCGCGGCCGTGATCCTCGACCAGGTCTCGCATATGCTGCGCAACCGCAAGCGCACCCTCAGCGCCGGCGCCGGAGCAGCTCCAGCTTCAGCGCCGACACCGCCCCCTCCCCCGCTACCGCCGGCGGTGGCGCCGGGCGGGTGAGCGGCGGCATCCCCGCCGCCAGGCGCGCGCCGCGCGGGCGCCGACGTCAGGCGAGGATGGAGCGGATGACGGTGCCCGCGGTATCGGTGAGGCGGTAGCTGCGCCCGTTGTGGGCGTAGGTCAGGCGCTGGTGGTCGATGCCGAGCAGGTGCAGGATGGTGGCGTGCACATCGTGCACCGAGACCGGATCGACCGCGGCCTTCAGCCCGATCTCGTCGGTCTCGCCATGACTGCTGCCACCCTTGATGCCAGCGCCAGCCATCCACATGAGGAAGCCCTGGGGATTGTGGTCGCGCCCCTTGCCGCCCTCGGACACCGGCATGCGCCCGAACTCGCCGCCCCACACGATGAGGGTGGAGTCGAACAGCCCGCGGCGCTTGAGGTCATTGATCAGCCCGGCGATCGGCACGTCGGTCTCGCGGCAACGGTCGCTATGGTTGGCCTTGATGTCGCCGTGGGCGTCCCACTCGTCGTTGCTGTAGACCTGGACGAAGCGCACTCCGCGTTCGACCATGCGCCGGGCGAGCAGGCACTTGGTACCGAACAGGCTGGTCCCGGCATTGCGATCGAGGCCGTAGAGCGCGCGCGTCCCGGCGTCCTCGCCCGCCAGGTCCAGGATGCCCGGCGCGGCCTGCTCCATGCGCGCCGCCAGCGCGAAGCTCTGGGCGCGCCCGGCAAGCTCGCTGTCATTGGCATGGGCGGCGAGGTGGCGCTGGTTAAGCGTGCCAGCGAGCTCGAGCAGGGCGCGCTGGCTGGCGGCATCGACATCGCTGGGCAGTGCGAGGTCGAGGATAGGCTGGCCCTGGGTGCGCAGCAGGGTGCCCTGGTAGGAGGAGGGCAGGAAGCCGTTACCCCAGTTGAGCGCACCCCCCTTCATCACCCCGCCGCCGAGCACCACGAAGCCGGGGAAGTCGCGGTTGCGCGAGCCCAGCCCGTAGGTGACCCAGGCGCCGGCGCTGGGGAATCCGGGGCGGATGATACCGGTGTTCATTTGGAACATCGCCGGGGCGTGGTTGGGCGACTCAGCCCATACCGACTTGATCAGCGCGAGGTCGTCGACGCAGCCGGCGAGGGTGGGATAGCGGTCGCATACCCAGTGCCCGCTCTGCCCGTGCTGAGCGAAGGTGAAAGGCGACTTGAGCAGCGGCCCGGGATTGCCGAAATGGGTCTGGATCCCGGCCACGCGCTGGCCATCGCGCCGCTCGAGCTCGGGCTTGGGATCGAAGAGGTCGACCGCGCTCGGCCCCCCTTCCATGAACAGCCAGATCACCGAGGTTGCCTTGGGCGCGAAGTGCGGCGGGCGCACACCGGCCTCCGCGCCTGAGGGTTCATCCGCGCGCACTCCCCGTGGGCCACCGCAAAGCGCCAGGCCGGCGGCGCCGCAGAGGCCGGCGCGCAGCAGGGCGCGGCGGTCGAGCATATGGGTGAAGTCCATGGTCATCCCCCGTGCCGTCAGTCGGCGTAGGCGAATTCGTTGAGCGTGAAGAGCAGCTGGCAGAGGTCGACCAGGCGCTTGGCGGGGTCGCCGCCGGTGATGAAAGCGCCGAGCTCCTTTCGCTCGGCGGCGTCCGGCGGGCGGGTCAGGGCCAGGCGGTAGGCGCGCTCGATGCAGGCCGCGTCGTCGCCACCGGCCTCGGCGCGCACGCGCGCTGCAAACAGCCTGGCCTGGTTGCGCACAAAAGGGTCGTTGAGCAGGATCAGCGCCTGCACCGGCACCGTGGAGACCTGGCGACGAGCGCAGCTGGCGCTTGCCGCCGGGGCGTCGAAGACATCGACGAAGGGCAGCGGCAGCGAGCGCTTGACGAATAGGTAGATGCTGCGCCGCCACTGCTCGGGGGAGTCATGGTCCGCTCGCGGCAGGAAGTCCTTGTCCCGCCCGGTGCGCGCTTCTGGTGGGATCCACGGCTTGACCGGTGGGCCGTAGGGGCGGGCATCGAGCTTGCCGCCGAGCGCGAGGATACAGTCGCGCAGCACCTCGGCCTCCAGGCGCAGCGGTCGGCGCCGCCACCACAGGCGGTCGTCGCCATCGCTGTGCGCCTGGGTGGCAGCGCCCGCCCCGCCCTGGCGGTAGGTCGCGCTTTGCAATATCAGTCTGTGGATCGGGCGGAGGCGCCAGCCGCCTCTGATCAACTCGCCGGAGAGCCAATCGAGCAGCTCGGGGTGGGTGGGGCGCTCGCCCTGGGTCCCGAGGTCGCTCGGGGTGCGCGCCAACCCTTCGCCGAAATGATGCTGCCACAGACGGTTGACCACCGCGCGCGCCAGCAGCCTGCCGGCGCCATGCTCGGGGTCGGTGATCCAGCGCGCCAACGCCGCGCGCTGGAAGGTCGAAGCGGGTGCAGGCGGATGGGGGGCCGTGAGCCAGCGCGCGAAGCTGGCATCGTCGCTGAGCACGCTGAGGAAGCCGGCGCCCACCGCCTCCTTCTTGCGCGCCGGATCGCCGCGTCCGAGCAGGAAGGACTCGACCGGAGTGGCCTGGACGTCGCGCAGGCCGAAGGCCTGCGCCTGCGCACTGGCGGCCTCGGGCGTACCGTCCTTGTCCTTGCCCTTGATGAAGGAGCGCCCGCTGGAGGCGCTGCTGGCGAAGGTCGCGGCCAAGCGGTAGTAGTCGCGCGTCGGGATAGCGTCGTACTTGTGGTCGTGGCAACGCGCGCAGCCGATGGTCAGCCCGAGCAGCGCGGAACCGGTGGTGGCTACCAAGTCGTCGAGCTGGTCGTAGCGGATCTGTTCGCGCTCCTGCGGCGTGCCCTCATTGCCCATAGTGAAGACGATGCGCGGGCCGCCGGCGCAGAAGCCGGTGGCGGCGAAGGCCTCGGCATCGCCCGGCGCGAGCTCGTCGCCCGCGAGCTGGAACTGGACGAAGCGGTCGTAGGGCATGTCCTCGGCGATGGCGCGGATACAGAAGTCGCGGTAGTGCCATGCACCCGGGCGGTCGCCGTCCGCCTCATAGCCATCGCTGTCGGCGTAACGTGCGAGGTCGAGCCAGTGGCGGGTCCAGCGCTCGCCGAAGCGCACGTCGCCGAGCAGGCGATCGACTAGCCGTTCATACCAGCCGTCGCCCCCGCCCAGCGCAGTGGCGCACTCCTCCGGGGTCGGCGGCAGGCCGATGAGGTCGAGATAGAGGCGGCGCACCAGCGCGAGGTCGCCCAGCGGCGGGCTGAGCGCCAGCTGCCGGGCGGCGAGGCGCGCGATGATGAACTGGTCGACCGCGTTGCGCGCCCCGGCGGTGGCTGCCACCGGCGGCGGGGCGCTGCGCAGCAGCGGTCGGAAGGCCCAGTGCGCACGGTCTTCGACCACCACCACGCGCTCACCGTTGGCCGCCTCGCGCGCGCTGAGCGCGTCGCCGCTGCCGGGCTGCGCGCGCAGCTCGCGCGCATAGGGCACGCCGGAGGTGATCCACCCGGCCACAGTGGCGATCTCCTGGTCGCTCAGGCGCGCCGCCTTCTGCGGCATGGCGGGGTCTTCGAGGTGCGCGACCCGGCGGTAGAGCACGCTCGCTGCCGCCTGACCGGGCACCACCGCCGCGCCGCTGTCGCCGCCGCGCAGCAAGGCCTCGCGGCTGGAGAGGTCGAGCCCGCCCTTGTGGCGGTCGCTGCGGTGGCAGTTCACGCAGCTGCGCTCCAGGATGACCGCAGCAGCGGCCCCGCCAGGATCCCCCGGAGTCTCGGCGGCGACCGCTGCCGGGCCGGTGATGAGGCCCAGGCCGCAACCGATAGCCAATCCGATTATGCGCAGATTCCAGCTGGACATACCACGATGATACGGACTTCCCCCGCGATTGTGTACGTATTTGTTGCGCAGTCCATTTCCCGTTTTGCGCAATTTGTTGGCAGCGGGTGGCTGTGCACGGCTTTAGACCAGGCGGAAGCGCTGGCGGTAGCGCAGCGGGGAGAGCCCTTCGGCGGCGGCGAACACGGTGGCGAACTGCTTGGCGTTGCCGAAGCCGGCGGCCTGCGCCACCGCCGGCATACTGAGGTCGGTGGAGGTGAGCAGGAAGCGGGCGCGCTCCAGGCGCACGCGCCGGATCTCGTCCAGCACGCTGCGCCCGAGCAGGTCGCGGAAGCGCAGCTCCAAGGTGCGGCGCGCGATGGGCACCGCGCGCAGCACGTCCTCGACGCCGATCGCCTGCCCACGGTGGTCGCCGATGAAGCGCAGCGCGGCGGCGAGATGGGGGTCACCGCTCGCCACCAGGTCGGAGGAGCGGCGCGCCACCACCCCCAGCGGCGGCACGCTCTGGCGCAGCGCCGGCGTCTTTCCCTGGAGCAGCTGTTCGAGAGCGCAAGCTGCCTCCCAGCCAATGCGCTCGGCGCCGACCGCCACGCTGGAGAGCGGCGGCAGCGCGAGCTGGCACAGCGACTCGATGTTGTCCACCCCCACCACCGCGAGCTCTTCCGGCACCTGCAGGCCGAGCAGCCAACAGGCATCGAGCAGGGCGGTGCCGGCATGGTCGTTCATGGTGAAGATGGCGGTGCGCGGCGGCAACCCGCGCAGCCACGGCGCGGGCTCGCCGCCGATGTTCCAGGCGCAGGCATGGCGCCTGGCGGCGAGCGCGTCGCGGAAGCCGGCGCCGCGGCGGTCCGCGGTCGGGCTTGGCCTCTGCGCGAAGTAGGCGAAGGAGGTGAAGCCGCGCGAGAGGAAGTGCTCAGCCGCGCGCGCGCCGATGGCGGCATCGTCATTGCCGATGGCCGGCAGCGGCGCGGCGAAGTCATGGATGCCGACGTTGACCGCCGGCAGGCCGAGCGCGACCACCCCCGCACCGGCGGCGGGGGTCAGCACCGAGCAGATCACCCCATGCGGGGCGTAGGCGGTGATCGCCGCCAGGTCGCCGATGTCGAACAGGCGGAACAGCCACGGCTTGTGCGGGCGGGCGAAGGCCGAGATGCCGCGCAGCACACCCTCGTTATAGCCGGGCATGAGGGCGAACAGCAGGGCGATGCGCTGGAAGTCGGCCATGGGTGAACGCCAGGCATCGTCGCCGCCCAGGGCGGGCGAGGCAACCCTCGACCACCGACGCGCAGCTCGCCAGCGCGCTGTCGCGCTGTGCAGGGGCGGGCAGCGGTGGATTGCCCCCTCCCGCCGCCAGCCACCCTGACGGCACGAAAGCGGAGGAACCATCAGTACTGCCCCCCTGCCCATGCCCATGCCCACGCTGTACATCTCGCACGGCCCCCCGTCGCTGGTGCTGGAGCAGACCCCGGCGCGCGACTTCCTCGCCGGCCTCGCCGCTCAGCTGCCCAGGCCGCGCGCCATCGCCGTCGCTTCGGCGCATTGGGAGACGCAAGCGCCGACCGTCGACCGCGCGCGCAACCCCGCCACCATCCACGATTTCTCGGGCTTCCCAGCTGAGCTCTACGCCATGACCTATGCGGCGCCCGGCAGCCCAGAACTGGCCGGGCGCATCGCCGGTCTGCTCGACCAGGCGGGCCTGTCGTGCCATCAGGTCGAACGCGGCTTCGACCACGGTGCCTGGTCGCCACTGGCGCTGATCTACCCGCACGCCGATGTGCCGGTGGTCGAAATTGCGCTCCAGCCGGGCTTGGGGCCGGCGCACCACCTCGCGCTCGGCGCCGCGCTGGCCACGCTGCCCGGCGAGGGCGTGCTGGTCATCGGCAGCGGCAGCGCGACGCACAACCTCGGCGCCCTGCGCATGGGCGGCGGCGCGACCCCGGCCTGGGCACGCGCCTTCGACGAGTGGCTGGCGGATGCCGCGCGGCGCGGCGACGGGCAAGCCCTGGTCGACTACCAGCACGCGGCGCCGCATGCGCGTGAGAACCACCCCACCGCCGAGCACTACCTGCCCATCCTGGTCGCACTCGGCGCCGCCGGGGCGGGCGCGCGTGGACGCGCGCTGCACCGCAGCTTCGCCTACGGTTCCCTCAGCATGGCCAGTTACGCCTTCGCCGCGCCCGCGGCCAGAGCAGTCCGGGGGGGCTGACGATCCGGCACCAACGGCACGAGATCCCGAGCGAGCCCACCGCTGCATGGCGATGACCCGGGAATAATGCCACGCATCGACGATGCGGACGGGAGCACTGTTCAGCGGAAGAGATCGATCGCCTTGCAGACGGTCTGATACACGCCATAGGCGAGTGGCACTCCGACGAACATCCAAGCGCCGAGCAGCTTCATGGCGACCCGCTGAGGCATGGGCTGTGGATCCATCCTGGCCTCACTCAGACTTCAGGGGACGGCATGGATGTGGTGTGGTGGTGGCTCTTCACTTCCCGGACCAGGCTATTGCACAAGTACCCTATTACCAGGAGGCCGGCCATAATGTACATCGTCATGCTGTAGGCCTCCGCCTTTGCCACGCCATGTGCGATCTGGTATTCACGTAGGTAATTCACCGTTATCGGCCCGAAAACCGCCGCCACCGACCACGCGGTGAGCAGACGGCCGTGGATGGCTCCTACCTGCTGGCCGCCGAAGAGATCGCGCAGGTAGGCCGGGATGGCAGCGAAACCACCGCCATACATGCTCAAGATGATGCAGAAGCTGACGACGAAGAGCGGAAGGTTGTGCCTCATCCCGAGGGTGGGGATGCATGCATAGAGCACGGATCCGAGGACGAAGAATATGGCATAGACGGATTTACGGCCAATCATGTCGGAGAGCGACGACCATAAAAAGCGACCGGCGAGATTGGCGAGGCTCAACAGCCCCACGAAGCCTGCGGCTGCCTTGGCGTCGATATGGCGGTCACTGAACATCTCCTGGATCATCAGCGATGCCTGGCCGAGGACTCCGATGCCTGCTGTGACGTTCATGCAGAGGACGATCCAGAGCAACCAGAACTGCGGTGTCCGCCAGGCTCGGTCAACTCCGACATCATGGGCAGCCACCAATCTGCGGGTCGCCTCTGGATGCGTGAATCCAGGCGGTCGCCATCCGGGTGGCGGCAGGCGGATGGTCAGCACGCCGAAGACCATGAACAGCCCGTAGAGGGCACCCATCGCCATGAAGGTGCGCATGACGCCATCATCCAGCACGATGTTTTGCGGATCAACGACCCGGAATGCGCTCAAGAGCCAGACCGCCAAAGGGGACCCGATCATCGCTCCCCCTCCGAAGCCCATGATAGCCATTCCCGTGGCCATGCCCGGGCGATCGGGGAACCATTTGATCAGGGTCGATACCGGCGAAATGTAACCGATTCCCAGTCCAATGCCTCCCAGGACGCCATATCCGAGATAAACCAGCCAGAGGGCATGCATCGAGATGCCAAGGGCCGCAACGAAGAAGCCGCCGGAGAAGCAGCAGGTTGCTACCGCCATCGCCCGTCTCGGCCCGGCGGACTCGACCCATGGCCCGAGGATGGCAGCCGAGAGGCCAAGGACGGCGAGAGCGATGCTGAAGATCCAGCCGATGGCTGGAATGCTCCAATCGGCCTCCGCAGCGGACGTCTTCCCGATGAGGCGGTTCAATGGCAGGTTAAAGACGCTGAAGGCATACACTTGGCCGATGCAAAGGTGGATCGAGAGCGCAGCGGGTGGCACCAACCATCGATTGAAATCGGGAGAGGCAATTGATCTCATGCGGTCGAAAAAGGGGCCGATCATGGTGGGGAGTCTTATCTGAAATTCCGGATGAGAATCAAGACGCTTCCCTCTTCCATGAACTTGCACAGCACCATTATCCCGGACGCCACTGCCACTGCCCTCCGCGCCTGGAGCTCGATGGAGCCAATTCAGCATGGGGGGCACATTCCGAACTTTCGCCAAACCAAGAACATTGTTAGTGCCTGAATCTCAGGGATCTCGGAATTGGATATCGACCTTCACTCCGCGCAGAACCAGGTGGATCGGCTGACCACAATGCCGCACCCAGCACTATCCCGACAGCATCAATATCGGCCGCGTTATGGCTCTCATGTTGCCAAGAGTGCCACAAGGGTCGTGACCATCCTGCGCGGTCTTCTGCACCTGCCCTGAGGCGAGGGAGCCGCTCAGCGGCAGCAGCACTCAGGCGCGCTGCACGCGGGCGCACCCCGCCGCGCGGGCTTCGACCCGTGGATCGCCGGCGACGCTGCCGGCAGGCGCATGCGCGCCCCGGCGCTAACGCGGCTGCCAGCGCTCGTTGAAGAAGCCGGTGGCGGCAATGCCGCCCGGCGCACTTGCGTTGGGATCCTTGGCGAGGTCGATCACCACCCAGTCGGGAAGCTTGGGGTTCTGCTGGGAGTTGTTGGCGTCGGCAGCCTCGCGGAAGGTGAGCGCGCTGTTGAGCACCACGTATTTGGCGTGGTTGAGCGGATTGGGGTAGATCAGCGCCAGCGCGTGCCCGGCGCGTTCGAATTTGGCGCCGCCCACTGCGATGGCGCTGGCGTCGAAGGTCACCGGCAGCTTGCCAGCCAGGCGCGCGATGACGGTGTT
>JAYVMM010000344.1:0-7517 GCA_043758975.1 Planctomycetota bacterium
GCCGGGTAGGATTCGCAGGATCGCGCAGGGGGATCACAGCGCGCATTATCTTGCGGTTGAAATGGATGAGCGGGGCAAAGACGATGAGCTGCGTTCCGATGGTCACCGCCGCTGGTATGCTGCGCGTCCGTGACTGGATCCGACCACCGCCGATCCTGATGGGATCGTCCGAATTGATTGTGTAATGGTAAACGCCGAGCTTCCTGTCGAATGATGCCGGGGCCCCACAGGCATAAGTTCCGATGATTCCGTAGGGCGGCGTGGTGGAGCGCGCTTCTATCCAGCCGTCGTCGAGGCAGTAAAAGCGGTCGCTGTGCTTGCGGTCGGGGACGCAGAAAAATCCCTGCAGCCGAGAGGCCGATTCCGGAGGGTTCCCGGTGAGCAGGGTCGTATTGCTGGTGAACCACAAGGTCCCTGGGGAAAGTTGGTAAAGGTCATCGGTTTCAAAGGATTCGCGCCCTGATTGCATAGTCGGTCCGAGCACGTGGATGTCCTTGTCCTCCAGATTGCGTCGGCGCATCACCGCAGCGTCGATCCACCTGCTCACTGTCCCATTATCCATTCCTGAGATCTGGCGGCCATCCGCGCTTATGGCCACCTGCTTGCCGGAGAGGTAGCGCTTGGTCGTCGTCTGGCCGGCCTTCTTGGCCAGATCGATGGCCTCCCAACTTTCCCTATTCGCCACCAAGATCATTTCGTTGAAACCATGATCGAATCCCGCCATTGCCCTAACGCCATCGAAGAAATCTCCATCCCCGCCATGAGAAGGAGCCTGGATCGGGAACTCGTCGATCTGATGCCATTCCGGCATGCTGGCGATCACATGCATCGCTGCTGGCTTGATGCTGATGACATAGGCTTTGCCGCCGCGGCATGCCACCCAGCTTGCGTCAGGCACATCCAGGGTAGCAGTGATTGCCCCAGACAGCACGTCGAAGGCCAGCACCTTGCCCGCATTCTTGCTGCACGCCAGCAGTGCTGAACCATCTTCACTCATGTCGAAGTGGTCGATGGGGAAGGGAACGTCGATGACCTCGAAGGCGCTTGCGGACTTGCCCTTAACCGCCAGCGCGCTCCGCTCCGATTCGGACAGAACCCGGTAGGCGGCCGAGGCGCCGCGCGCCTCCTTTATGCGCTCCTTATATGACTCGAATTCGCTGAATTGCTCGGTCTCCCGCTGCTGCCAGCTGCTGATGTCCGCTTTGGCCGCGGTAATCCTGTCGTTGATCCGCTTTATCGCCGCAGGATCTGGGGTCCGCTGCGATGCCCTCGCCGAGTTGTAAGCGGCCTGCAAGTCGCTCGACGCCGTTTCCTCAGCCTTCTTGGCGGAAGCGATGTGGTGATGAATGTCCTCGTTGATCTTCTCCAATGGGCCGAATTCCCTCTCGATGATATCGCCTACCCATTGGCAGAACTGGGCTCTATCGGCACTGGTCGTCACCGTGCCGAGCACTGCATTCTCGGCCTTGCGGCTGGCCGACAGCATATTTTCGAGATCCCGCCGCTGCTTCACCAGCTCGGAATACTCATCCGCCGCTTTGCGCTGAGCCTTGGCCTTCGCGGCTGCAGTCGCTGGATCATCTTTGGGATTGACGATGTAGGTCGTGTGGCCCAGCAGGTCGAGCATTTGCTTTGCCAGCTGCTTCAGCTTGTCCTCGAGGGCTGAAGTTGCCCCGTGCTTGGCGAGGAAATCCTGCTGCTCCGGCGTCAATTCCAGCTTGGCCGGATTCACGGCAGGTGCGGCAGCCGGCTTGCCCGCGGCGGCGTCCGGCTTGCCGTCGGAGGCAGGTGCGGCAGGTGCGGCGGGCACGCGCTTGACGATGTCCTCGGGCTTGACCATCACCAGGATGGATCCCTTGCCGACGATGATCTTAAGCGCGCCTGCGTCCTCGTCGTACACGCCGGTAAGTGTCCGACCGTCCTTGAGGGTGAAAGTCTCGGCGTCGGCGCCGTCCAGGCAGCAGGATACCACCACCAGCAGGCAGACGGCCAGCAGGCGGATTCGATGGGAAGGATACATGGTCGCCTTACCGTAATAATGGTGATCAGAGCGCGTCATGGCCCCTCAGTATACGAGCAGGGAGATGATGTGGAAGCAGGAGCCGCCACTGCCATCACTGAGTCCAATGATGGCCGATACCGCCCCGCGCATGGACGGCATCCACGTAACTAGGCCGTCAGCGGTCACCTGCATCCCTGACGGAACCCGTTCGATACGGTGGATGACGCGGCCATGTTTCGACAGCGAATGGATCTGATAGCTGAAAGCGGTGCCAAAGCGCAATGAACGCGCCGGTCGGCTGATGGGCAGGAGGTAGTCGCCGCCCCCCTGTTCGAGCAACGCGGCAATGTTGAAGGTCTTCTGCACGATGGCGCTCGCACCGTCGGTCGCCAAAATCAGGCGACCATGGATGGAATCGAGGGTGATATAGCTGGCGATGCTCGACATTCCCGAAGCCCGTGGCAACCGCAGCTCCGGGAAATCGCCGAGCTTTGCCAGCGGCGCCGTCTGCCCCGTGACGTAGATGCTCGCACCCCCAGCCGGATCGACGCCGATGAAAAGCAGCCCGCCAATATCACAACTCAATCGGCGACCGGATAGCGTGCTGGTTACAGCGCCCTGGGCATCGATGATGGTTCCGGCACTCGAATAGATGCGGCCGTCATCCGAGGCTGACAGCTCCCCTGGCGCCTCCTTGACTTCGCACCATTTCCACAGCCTGCCCTCGCTGGATTGCATGCCAAAAACTGCCGCCATCCCCGTTTCGTACCATTCGCCGAGCGCACCGCCGGCGGAATCAACGCACTGATGAACGACGCGCATGTCGCGGTCCAGGATGCGCGGATGGTCGGCAGGCAATTCCATCGCGGTCAGGCCTTTGCTGGCGAGATCAACGATGTAACGGATGGCGCGCGGTTCTTGCCGAGCATGGACATCGCTCGCAACGACGAGGAATACTCGGGCGTCTTCGCCACAGCCCATCGTCATGCTCATCACCCGGCCACCCAGGGGCAGGGTGATGTTCTGCACCTGGCTCCTGCCCGTCGCGAGATCATAACTCGAAAGCTGCCTCAGTTCCGGATTGCAGGTGACTACAGACGATCCGCCAGCGGCGACCAGGCAGCCCTTGGCGGCGATCCCGGTCAAGGTCGTGGTCACTTTGGCATGATCGGCATCATAGATGACCACATCGCCGTTGTCCGCACGCAGCACCAGATACCGTCCAGCTCCTGCACGCAGTACGTCGAGCGCGGGATGCGGCAATCTCGTCGTGATATCGAGGGCCGGTAATGGTGCCGCCGCCATTGCCGCACCAGGGTCGGGCGGCGGCGACCCCGGTAACGGCCCTGCAGCGGCCGGTGCTGGTGGCGCATCCGCTGGGCCGACAGGCGGAAGTTGCGCATGGGGAGCGAGCGGTGCGGCAGGAGTGGTGGCAGCGAAATCCACCGCCCAGCGCTTGACGTTGGAATACCGCGTGCGCCCGCCGATCGACCAGCGCACCTGAACCAAAACGCCCTGTTCGCCACCGCTGGCAGCTGCGGCCAGGACCACGGTCCCCTTTGCCTGATTGCCGTTCAGAACTAGCGGGAATGCCTTCGCCATCGGGGAAATGCAGGGGAATTCACTGCCCATTGGCGTCGCCGGGGGAACGGCCTTGATCAGTGCGGTCGGAACGACAAGGAGAGCGCAGGCGCCGACCTTGCTGAATGGATCGGAAAAGGTCACCGTGCAGGTAAAGTTGGCCTCATCTTTGCGCGATGGTCCCTGGTCCCTGAGTAACGTCACCGGCCAACCGGCAATCATGTCAGCCGCCTGCTGGGCTGGGATGAGTATGCCGATATGCGCACCGGCCAACGTTGCCACCGAGATGCCCACCACCTCCCCCTTTCTTGACACCACAGGACCACCGGAATTCCCGGGATTGAGGGCACCATCGATGAGTATCTGCGAAAGTAGCCCAAATTCATCGTAGCGCAGGCTCGATACCGTTCCGCTGGCGATGTTGACCGCTGGGTGCTGGTTGCTGATCGAGAGCGCATCTCCAAATGGGAAGCCGACGAGGAAAATCCCTTCGGTCTCCACCGGTGGCGCATGATCGGCGATTGCGAGTGCATCAGGAAGGTGTTCGGCTTCGATCTCGAGTAGGGCGAGATCCCGCTCAGGATCCGTCGCCAGCACCTTGCCTGGCACCGTCCGCTCGTTGCTTCCCCCGCTGTCGAGGACCACCGCCTCAGTCGCGTCCTGGCCCTCGGGGTGGACCACATGATTGTTGGTAATTACATATCCGTGGCCTCCACCAGTGCGAATGAAGAATCCCGAACCTGAATAGGTGCCGGTCGGAATGGTCGAGATGATGTAGACGGTGGCCGTTTTGATGGCGTGCAGCTGGGCCGGACTAAGCGGCGCATCGGCAGCGTATGCGATAGAATAAGAAATCATCGCCGTAGCCGCAATCGTCCGCAATCCCTGTGCTGCAAAGCCGAGATCCATGGACCGGACGGTACTGACCCCCTCCTTTCAGTCCATCAATTTTCGGATCTTCATGGGAATCTGTGGCGCTTTTCACGTGATTCCCGGTTCTCCTGACAACGGGGCTGCGCCTTTCGACAGCCGCTGATCCAATTTCCGACACCAATCGCGGCCCTGTTGGGCCGCTCAGGCGCCGAAAACTGGGCGACCGTCGAAAGCCGCATGAGTCGCTGACGGACCCAGTTCGGTGCTCGCTGGAAATTCTCAAGGACCGATGTGACATTGCCATTCGGATCCAGGCGCCATGCCATGATCCACCCCCCGGCTCCCATGCCGCGGTCTCTCGCGCCTACTGCGCATAACGCCGCCACCACGCCAGCACAGCATTTGCCGAGGAGTCGAGGGGCTTGGCCGCTTCCGCCGCTGATGTTGCTTCCGTACCCGAGGCTAAGACCGCCATCAGGACGCTGAGGACGGCAATCAGCCTGGACGGAGCACGGGGCATCATCGGGCCAATCTCCTGCGCATCGCGCGTGCCCCGTGCTACCCCGGTTGCGTCGCGAGCGCAAGCTCAGCGCACTGCACGGCGTTGAGCGCGGCGCCCTTGAGCAGCTGGTCGCCCACCACCCACACGTCGAGGGTGGCGTCCTGGCTGTGGTCCTTGCGGATGCGCCCGACGTAGACCTCGTCCTTGCCGGCGACGTCGATCGGCATCGGCCAACGGTTCTTGGCGCGGTCCTCGAGCACCACCACCCCGGGCGCGGCGGCGAGCAGGGCGTAGGCGCGCTCGACGCTGAGCTCACGCGTGAACTGGATGTTGAGCGCCTCGGCGTGGGTGCGCAGCACCGGCACGCGCACGCAGGTGCCGGTGATGCGCACGCTGCTGTCGCCGAGGATCTTGACCGACTCCTTGGCCAGCTTGAGCTCCTCCTCGCAGTAGCCGGAGGCGGTCATCGGCGAGTTGTGCGGGAAGAGGTTGAAGGCGTAGGGGAAGGGCAGCACCGCGGGCGGGTAGGGGCGCCCGTCGAGGTAGGCGCGGGTGCTCTCGGTGAGCTCCTCCATCGCCGCGTGCCCGGCGCCGGAGGCGGCCTGGTAGGTGGCCGCGACCACGCGCGTGATCGGCACCTCGCGGTGCAGCGGCGCGAGCGCGAGCAGGGCGATGATGGTGGTGCAGTTGGGATTGGCGATCACCCCCGGCCCGCCGTTTCCAAGCAGCGCCTTGGCCGCCTCCTGGGGATTGACCTCGGGCACCACCAGCGGCACGCCCGCCTCCATGCGGAAGGCCGAGGAGTTGTCGACCATCAGGCAGCCGGCCTTGACGCAGGCTGCGCGGTAGGCGCGCGACACCCCGGCGCCGGCACTAAACAGCGCGAGCTGGCAGCCGGCGAAGCTCTCATGGGTGAGCTCGGTGACGGTGTGCTGCCGCCCGCGGAAGGTCAGCACGCTGCCGGCGCTGCGCTTGGAGGCGAGCAGGACCAGTTCGTCTACGGGGAACTTCCGGCGTTCGAGCACCTTGAGGAATTCGACGCCGACCGCGCCGGTGGCGCCGACGATGGCGACCTTGAGGCCCATGGAGCGCTCCTGCCCGTGCGCCCGAGCCGGGATGGCGGGAGCGGGTGCGGGCGAAGGGCGCGAGTGTGGCGAGCTGGAGGAGGAAACAAGCCACCACCGCCACGCGTTGCGCGCACTTGCCTGGCGTGGGCTCTCCGCCACCGTGCGGTGCCGTAGCCGCCAACCCCGCCGTCCGCCACCGCCGTCCGCCACCGCTGCCCGCCACGACTTCCCGCCCCCACCGTCCGCCGCGAGCCCCGCCATGGTCCAATTCGGAGAACCGCCTGCCCTGCACCTGGGCGCTACCGCGCGCGAGGAGCTCGGCGACGCCCGCCTGCTGCTCGAGACCGCTGCCCACAACGTCGCCGCGGCGCTGCGCCAAGGCGATCCGGTAGAGGCGCGCGCGGCGCTGGCCACCGCGCTCGAGATGACCGTCCAGGCGCAGCGCACGCTCGCGCGCGTCGCCACCGGCTGAGCCGGCACCCGCGCTGGCAGGCGGGCAGGCGAGCGGGCTAGACCTCGATCACCAGGCGCTGCGCCACCGTCAACACGCGGCGCTCGCGCGGGGCGTCGCCGCCGGCGCGCGCGAGGGCCAGGCGCACCAGCGCGGCGCCGACTTCATGCAGGTCCTTGTCCACGGTGGCAAGCGGGGTGAAGGGATCGAAGCGGCGTTCGGTAACCCCCATCCAGTAGTTGTCGTAGCCGACCAGTGCCGGGCGTACCGCGGGGTCGGCGCCGAGCAGGCGGCAGGCGCCGGCGACGTCGAAGAGCAGGCCGTCGGAGACCACCATCAGTGCCTCCAGGGGCTCTCTGCCCGAGAGGTGCTCGAGCAGGAAGCCGGCGGTGGCGCGCACCTGGCGCGCGAAGGCCTCGCGCGAACCATCGCCGTCGACCAGGCGCGCGCCCTCGATCGCCGGACGCGCAGCGATGCCGCCGTCGCGGCAGGCGTCGCGGTAGCCCTGCTCGCGCCGCATCCGCCACACCTGGCTGGCGCGCTCCGCCCCGGGATTGTCGCTGAAGCGCGCCAGGCGGGTGTGCCCGCGTCCGATCAGCCAGGTGGTCAAGGCGTAGGAACCGCCGTGCTGGTCGGAGGAGACCACGTCGAAGCGCGCATCATCGAGGGTGGCGGCGTCGAGCACGTCGCCGTAGACCACCGCCGGGATGCCGCGCGCGCACACCGCGTCGAGCACGCTGCGCCCGACCTCGGTGAGCAGGGCGTCCTCGAGGAAGATCCAGGCGAGCGGACGCTGCGCGATCAGGCGCTGGATGCGCGCCATCGCCGAGCGCTCAGGCGGCACGATGAGGACGTTCAGGCCGTGCGCCTGCGCCGCCGCGCTGACCCCGAAATAGAGCGCCTGGAGCATGCGCGGCGGGCCCTCCCCGGGCAGCGGGCGCGAGCTGAGGTGGGTGAACACCGCCACCGTCTCGGCCAGCACCGAGGGCGAGCGCTGGGCCTCGTCGGCGACCACGCGGATGCGCTCGGAGAGCGAGCGGA
>JAYVMM010000345.1:0-5055 GCA_043758975.1 Planctomycetota bacterium
GCCGCTCGCTACGCCGCCCACTTCGGCGCCGAGGTGCTGATCCACGAGCGCGACGCCGACGCCTTCCCCGCCGCCACCAGGCTGATCGCCGGCGACCAGCCGCTCGCGCTCGGCGCTGGGCTGACGGCGCTGCCGCTGCCCGGGCACACCGCCGGCAGCATGGCCCTGCTCGCACAGGGCCGCTACCTGTTCAGCGGCGACCATCTCTGGTGGAGCCGCACGCAGGGCCGCCTGGTCGCGTCGCGCACCGCCTGCTGGCATTCGTGGCGCGAGCAGCGCGTCTCGATGGCGAGCCTGCTCGATGTGCGCTTCAGCGTGGTGCTGCCCGGGCACGGCCAGCGCATCGAACTGCCGGGACTGGAGATGCGCGCGCAGATCAGCGCGCTGGTGGCGCGCATGCAGGAGCCGGCTGACCCCGACGTCGACTAGCCGGGAATCCGGACGCCCTCGCCGGCGGGAAAGCCGGAAAGGTCCCCGGCGCGGCGGCTTCTCCTGCATGCCCAAGCGTGGGTGCGGGAGCGGCGATGGCCTGCTGCCGGCTGCCAGGTGCCGATAGCCGATAGCCGATAGCCGATAGCCGATAGCCGATAGCCGATAGCCGATAGCCGATAGCCGATAGCCGATAGCCGATAGCCACGGAGGTGGACCATGATGCGTGTACTCACCCTCTCCCTCCTGCTCGGCGCCGCGTGCGCGCCCGGCCATGCCGCCGAGACCCTGGTGGTGCACGAATGGGGCACCTTCACCAGCTTCCAGGATGAGAAGGGGGCGGCGATCGGCAGGCTCAACATCGACGACGAGCCGGTGCCCGACTTCGTCCACGACGCGGTGGGTGGCCTGCTGCACCCGCTCAATGACCACTCGCCGGCGTTCGTCGGCCTTGGCAAGGGCTTTCCGCTCGGCGACTCGGAAGTGACCATGCGCCTGGAAACCCCGGTGCTCTACTTCCATCCCGCGTCTGGCCAGCAGCTGGGCGCGGTCGATGTGCGGGTCGATTTCCACGGCGGCTGGCTGACCCAGTACTACCCCGACGCCCTGGTCAACCGTCCGGGCCGGCGGGTGAAGGACCAGATCGAATTCGACCCGCTCTCCGCGAGCACCCTCGGCATGCTGCACTGGAGCGGCCTGAGCGTGGGCGAGGGGGCGGTCGGCTTTCCTGAGACCACCAGCCCGGTGTGGATGGCGCCGCGCCAGGTCGCCGCCGCTAATGTGCGCAGCGCCGGCGGCGAGGGCGAGCGCTTCCTGTTCTACCGCGGGGTCGGCCACCTCGATGCGCCGGTGCGCGTCATCCGCGACGAGCAGGGCGCGCTCACCCTGCATCCGGTCGCCGGGCTGCCGGCGATCGCGCGCTACTTCCTGGTCGACATCCGCCCCGACGGCACCCTCGCCTACCGCACCATCAAAGGAGGCAGCCCGGGCGCGGTCGACGCCGGCGCCGAGACCTTCGCCAGCGACCTGTATGCGCTCGATCGCAAGGCGGCATTGCGAGAGGATCTCGCGGGTGAGCTGGCCGCCAACGGCATGTTCGCCGACGAGGCCGCGGCCCTGCTCAACACCTGGGACGCCTCCTATTTCCGCAGCCCGGGGCTGCGGCTGTTCTTCCTGGTGCCACGCGCCTGGGTCGACACCGTGCTGCCGCTGGCGATCGCCCCGCAGGCCGCGGTCGAGCGCGCCATGGTCGGGCGCATCGAGCTGATCTCGCCGCGCCAGCGCGAGCTGCTCGCGCGCATCGCCAAGGGTCCGCATTCCAATGCCGGCTGGTGGCAGGATTTCATCCACCAACGGGTGTGGGACTCCAGCAACCCAGCCAAGCCTACCCTCCGCCCCGGCGGCGAGGAACTGCGCAAGGACACCTTCTCCGGGCCGGGCGCCTTCGCCCGCCTCAAGCTCCAGGTGCCGGCGGACTACGCCGACTTCCTCGCGCTCGGGCGCTTTCGCGAGGCCCTGGTGCTGGCGCGCGTCGAGGCCGAGCCCAAAGCCGCGCAGCTGCCGCTCACGGAGGCCTCGCTGATGCCGTTCGCGGAGGCCTATGGGCTGACCGAGTTATTCCTCATCACCCCGCGCGCGAAACCGACCAGCCAGCTGGAGGCGCTGACCGCGCCGCCGGCATTCGCGTTGCAGTCAGGTGCGGTGAGGCCGGATGCGGTGCAGGCGTCTGATGCAGAGGTGCCGGCAGCGGAGTCGACGCGCTGCCGCTGAGCATGCGCGCGGGTCCGCCGGCGCGGCCTCAGCGCCGGATCGGCGGCGGCAAGGGGGGCGACCCCCCGACCCGCCCGGAGGCGTGCACGCTGCCGCTGACGCCGGGGGCGTAGAAGGTGCCGCCGGCACCGCCGCGGTAGTAGCCGCCGCCGTAGCCGCCGCCGTAGCCGCCATAGCCGCCATAGCCCTGGTGGTAACAGCCGTCGCGGCCCCAGTAGGGGCCGAAGTAGAAGGGCGAGCCGATGACCACGGCGGGGCCGCCGTAGTAGGCGACGCCCGGCTCTTCGACGATCACCGTGGTGGTTGGCGCTTCCTGCACCACCACCGTCGACGGCGGCAGGGTCTGGTTCGCCACCACCGCCTGGGTCTGGCCTCCGGCTGCGATCTGCTCGTAGTGGCCCGGGATCCAGTTCCAGGCCCCGGTGGGGTCCTGGTTCCATTGACCCTCGATCCAGGCGAGCGGGGTCTGCGCCGGAACCACCGAGGGCTGCCAGCTGCCGGCGCGCCAGCTGTATTCCTTGCCGGTCCAGTCCCAGTGCCCGGGCACCCATACGTAGCCGTTGGCCTGCCAGGAGGCGGGCACCGGCTGGGGCGGGGCGACCTGGACCGGCGGGGCGGCGGCGTCCTCGCCCGGGCAGGAGAGGCCGGCGAGGAGGAGGAGGAGGGCGGCGGCGGGGCGGAAGGGGTTCATGGGGACCTCAGGGTGCGGCTGCGCACGCTCTAAGTGTAGGCGTCTGCGGCGACGATCCAGCGGCGGCGGAGACACCTTGCACTCGCGCCGCGCCGGCGCCCCAGCGTACCTGAAGGACGCAGCGGTCCTAGGCGGCTGAGGGGTCTGCCGCCCGGGGATTTGACGCCATCAACGTAAAAAGCGCAAAATGGTATGATTCCAGGTCGACTGGCGCGGGTGCACGGCGCCGGCGGCCGTCTATGCATTCGATTGCCGTGCCCTAAGTCGCAAATTGGTTGATGGTTGTGTCCACAACCGACGGGCAATAGCCTGTCACAGCCACATCCACGGCGCGTTTCCTCACGCGCCTTCCCACCCCCGCCCGTCCCCATGAAACGGCCACCAGCGCCGCCGCCCATGGGGCCGCAGACCAGCCCCCGAGCCCGCATTCCAGGAGCGATCATGCCCGATCCCCAACCCACCACCGGCAGCGTCGCGCGTGCCGCCGACGGCGCCGCGCCCGTGAACGACAAGCAGCTGGTGGCCCAGGGCCAGGAGGCCTTCGAGGCGATCCGCGGCGAGCTCGCCAAGGTCATCGTCGGGCAAGACAAGGTCATCGAGGAGCTGCTGATCGCCATCTTCGCGCGCGGCCACTGCATGCTCGAGGGCGTGCCCGGCCTGGCCAAGACCCTGCTCATCTCGACCCTGGCGCGCACCCTGCACCTCTCCTTCAAGCGCATCCAGTTCACCCCCGACCTGATGCCCTCCGACATCGTCGGCACCGAGGTGCTGCAGGAGGACCCGGCGACCAAGGCGCGCGTGTTCAAGTTCATCAAGGGCCCGATCTTCTCCAACATCGTGCTCGCGGACGAGATCAACCGCACCCCGCCCAAGACCCAGGCCGCGCTGCTCGAGGCGATGCAGGAGAAGAGCGTCTCGATCGGCAACGACCAGTTCAAGCTCGACCAGCCCTTCTTCGTGCTCGCGACCCAGAATCCGATCGACCAGGAAGGCACCTATCCGCTGCCCGAGGCGCAGCTCGACCGCTTCCTGTTCAAGGTCTTCGTCGGCTACCCCTCGGATGAGGAGGAGCTGGAGATCATGCGCCGGGTCGCCAGCCCGGCGATGGGCCTCGCCGAGAAGGGCGTGCGCCAGGTGCTCAACGGCGAGCAGATCAAGACTTTCCAGCAGCTGGTGCTGCGCGTGCCGGTGGCCGACCACGTGCTGCACTACGCCAAGGCGCTGGTGCGCGCGACCCGCCCGGCCTCACCCGAGGCGCCGGAGTTCATCAAGGAGTGGATCTCGTGGGGCGCCGGCCCGCGCGCCAGCATCAACTTGGTGCTCGCGGCCAAGGCGCGCGCGGTGCTCTACGGCCAGTTCCATGCCACCGTCGCCGACATCGATGCGGTGGCGGCGCCGGTGCTGCGCCATCGTATCGCCTGCAGCTACACCGCCACCGCCGAGGACATCACCACCGACATCGTGGTGGCGAAGCTCATCGAGAGCATCCCCAAGCACGAGAAGCAGCCGGCCGCGGTGGCCAAGCGCTGAGGAGCGGGGTGCCGGCGCGTAGGCCGGCACCACACCTTCATCCCCGCCCGCATCACTGCCCGTCGGCATCGTCCTCTAGCGCCTCGAAGCGGATCCTCTAGCGCATGGCCAAAACCTATCTCGATCCGAAGATCCTGGCCAAGATCAGCCGGCTTGACCTCAAGGCCAAGTACGTCGTCGAAGGCTTCATCTCGGGCATGCACAAGAGCCCCTACAAGGGCTTCAGCGTGGAATTCGCCCAGCACCGCGGCTACGTCCCCGGTGACGACCTCAAGCACCTCGACTGGCGCGTCTACGCCAAGAACGAGCGCCTCTACATCAAGCAGTACGAGGCCGAGACCAACCTGGTGACCACCATCCTGATGGATGCCAGCAACTCGATGGCCTACATCAGCCCGCACGCCAAGGGCGCCAGCGCCAAGCTCGATTACGCCAAGCTGGTGGTGGCGTCGCTGAGCTACCTGGTGCTCGGGCAGAGCGACGCGGTGGCGGTGGGGATCTTCGACCAGGAGATCCGCGACTTCGTCCCGCGCTCGACCCGTAAGGTGCACATCAACCGCATTTGCGCCAGCCTGGCCAAGATCGAACCCGCCAACCGCACCGGGGTCGGCGCCATCATGCACACCATGGCCGAG
>JAYVMM010000346.1:0-3481 GCA_043758975.1 Planctomycetota bacterium
GCGATGTAGCGCGCCTCACCGGTGTTGCGGCGCTGCTCATAGGGCGAGCGCTCGAGGCGGTGGTAGGACACCGGGCGGTCGAGCAGGGCGCGCGCCCTCTCAAGGCCCCGCTCCGGCGCATCGATGGCGATGGCGGCGATGGCAGCGCCGGCATGCGGCAGCCCGACGTCCGGGATGGTGAGCAGGCGGCCATCGTAGAAGGCGGCGTTGCTGAAGGCGATCAGCGACTCGGAGCGACTGCGGTAATGCCAGCCGAGCATCACCCCGGGCAGATTCGCCGCCGCCTGGCTGAGGAAGCTGTCGTGCTCGATGGCGAAGCGCTGGCCGGGGCCGGTCGCCTCGTCGGCATCATCATCGGCTCCGGAGGAGGCGAAGAAGTCGGTCGGCGGCAGCTGCTGCCGATCGCCGACGACGATCGCCTGGGGCGCGCGGTAGAGCGCCGGGATGGCCTCTTCGATCGGGATCTGGCTGGCCTCATCGTAGATCACCACGTCGAAGCCGCCGCCGTCGAGCGGCAGCGCATCCGAGACGCTCAAAGGGCTCATCAGCCACACCGGCTTGAGGTCGGCCACCACCAGCCCGGTATCGTTCTCGGCGAGGTCGCGGATCGAGCGGTGGCGCATGACCTTGCCGAATTCATGCTCGAGCTCGCGGCGTCCGCGCGCGTAGGACCGCCGCCAGTCGCGCTCGGCGGCATTGGGCGCCGCCGGCTGGGCCGAGCGCTGGGCGCGTTCGAAGAAGCGCGCATGCGCTTCGGCGAGGATCGCGCGCGCATTGAGATCGAGCAGCTCGTGGTGGCGTTCGCGCAGGCGCGTCGCCGCGGCGGCCAGCACGCCGCCGTCGAGCGCGGGCAGGTGCGGATCGCTGCGTTCGATCTGCTCGAGTGCGTGGCGCAGCACCACCGCCTCGAGCCGGCGCGGCGGCAGCGGCAGCCGGGCGACCAGCTCCCACAGCTGGGCCGGCGCCGCGCTCAGTTCGCGCAGCGCGGCCGAGGCGTGCGCGAGCAGCGGCACCGCGCGCGTGACCTCATCGAGCAGGTGGCGGGCATCGGCCAGGGGCAATCCCGCCCGCGACTCACCGAACAGCGCCAGCGCGCTCACCGAGACCTCCTTCAGCACCGCTCCGGCTGCGTAAAGCCCAGCCAGGGCGGTCGCGCCGGCAGCGCCGGCGCGCACCTGCTCGCGCAGCTGCCGCGCCTGGGCGGACGGCTTGGCGTCGTGCAGGGCGGAGAGCGCATCGATAAGGACGCGCAGGTCTTCGACCTTCCAGCGCGCGAGGATGCCGCGGTCCGCGGCCTTGAGGGCATCCTGCGCCGCGTAGCGCGCGACGAGATCGGCGACGATCGCGCTCCAGCGCGGCGGCACCACATGGGCGGCGAAGCGGTAGCGCGCCTTCAGCAGTGAGCGCACCCGCCACCAGCTCGGCATCAGGATGCGCAGGGGCGACGTTTCGCAGGCGCGCACCTGCGCGAGCAGCTCACCGCAGTCCCCTGTCGGCACCGGATCGCTCCAATGGGCGGTCCGGGTGGCCGCCTCCTCGGCGGCGCGGGCGAGATCGGCCCGCCCGCGTACCGCCGCGCGGAGCTCCTCGTTCGCCGGGTCGGTGCGGTCGAGCAGGCAGAGCAGGTCGCGCTCGGCGAGCACGATCAGCCGACCGGCCTCCTCCACCAGCTCGGCGAAGTCGCCGATCGGCGCCGCCGCCAGCAAGGCGGTCAGCCCGGTGCGCTCGATCTCCGCGGTGGCGCGTGCGCAGGCGGTGCGGGCGGCATCCAGGCGCTGGGTGATGGTGCGGGTCTGGTCCATGCTCGCGAACAGCTCGCGCCGGACATGGCAGAGGCCAATCGACGGCAGCCCGGCGGGGGCGCCCGCGCGCGTGAGAGTCGCGCTGAGCGCCTCGACCGCGGGGGCGAAGCGCCGCCAGTCGGCGTAGCCGGGCAGCGCCGACTTGCCGGCGGCGTGCGCATCCGCCTCCGCCTCCGCCTCGGGACCGCTCGCCTCGACCACTAGGGCGATCAGCGCGCGTACGCTCACGCCATGGCGCTCATCGACGCGGAGCATCGCTTCGGCGAAGCGCTGCAGCGGTTCGCTCGCGCTGCCGATGTCGGCGAGCACGCGCGCGCGCTCGTGGCGCGCCGCCTTGGCCGCAGGTGGGCGTGCCAGCCAATCCTCGTACTGCGTGCGCAGGTCGGCGATGAACGGCTTCTTGTCGTCCTGGGTGTCGTGGATGAGGCAGCACAGGCGGTCCAACCCGCGCTGCGCCAGGCGATGGTGCACCACGTCGAGCGCCGCGCGCTTGGCGCACACGAACAGCACGCGCTTGCCGCGCGCGACCTGGTCGGCGATGAGATTGGTGATGGTCTGCGACTTGCCGGTGCCCGGCGGGCCCTGGATGACGTAGCTGACCACCGCGTGCGCGCGGGCGACCGCCGCATCCTGAGTGGGATCGCTCAGCACCACCGGGCGCAGCGCTTCCGCTTCAGGGGGCGCATCGGCAGTCGCGGGGGAGCGCGCGGTATCGGCGAAGACACCGTCGAATCCGGGATGGGCGCTGTCGCGTTCGAGCAGGGTACGGTAGTCGCGCACCAGTGACATCTTGCGGTAGTTGAAGTTGCCGAGCGTGAGGTTGCAAATGTCGATGTCCCAGGCGTAGGGATTGCCCTCGGTCTGGTCCTTGAGCACGTAGATCTCGCGCGTGCGGATCGCCTCGTCGCCCTTCTCGCTCTTCTCGCCTACCTCGCCCTCCTCGGCGACCATGAACAGCGGGCGTTCGCGGGCCTGGTCGCCGGCGACGGTGGCGAGGGCGATCGGCGAGGGTTTCACCCGGCGCAGGAACAGCTGCAGGCCGAGCGGCTGGAAGTTGTCGCGGTCGTAGCTGTAATCGATGTCCTCGCTCCGGCGCACGCCGCGTCCGGTCAGGCGCGCCTTGCGCCGGTGGTGGTCGGCGCGTGCGCGTGCGCGCTGGACCACCAGATCGATGCGCGGGCGGTCGATCAAGCGGATGCCGACGCCGGGCTCGCTCGCCTGGACGATTGTCTGCAGGCGCTGGTGGAGGTCATCGACGCTGGTTTCGGCGAGGTCGACCGTCTCGGGCAGGTCGAGCCCGTAGAGCTGGCGCAGGCGATGGCGCAGGGCGGGGTTGACCTCGGCGGTGGTGGTCGCTGCGGTCAGGGTCCACGCATCGCGCACGCCCTTGCGGCGTTCGAGGGCGACCGGGAGCATGAGCAGCGGCGAGGTGATGCGGGTGGCTTTGTCCTCCTTGAGGTCGTGCCAGCGCAGGAAGGCCACCACCAGGCGCAGCTGGCTCGAACCGTATTCCATCTTGTCGCGGCGCTCATCGGCGCGGATCCGCTCGAGCATCGCCGGCAGGTAGGGCGCATCCTCGACCCGCAGCCAGCGTCCGAGATTGACCGGCTTTCCGCTCAGGACCGCCTCGGCGAAGGCGCCGCGCCAGGTGCAGAGGTCGTCGGTGCGGATGGCCTCGA